>CAJCCF010000589.1 GCA_903960845.1 uncultured Verrucomicrobiota bacterium
AGCACTTGATCGAGTTTTAACGCAAAGCGTTCTTTCCCCGCACGCCAGTCATCCGTGGCGGTGGTGAGCAGTTCATACTGGAGATAGTTCAAATGTGCCCGCATGGCCTCCGCAGCGGCTTTGGCGGCGGTTTGCAGCTCCGCCTTGCGAGGTGTCTCTCCCGCGAGGTCGAGCAGGTCGCGCTCATAAAACATCACCGCGCCGCGCGTCTGTGTGATGGCGGTGGTGGTATGCACCTGCGTTGGATTCTTCAAGATCAGCCGCGCCTGTGCGATCATTGCCGGCACCTGCTTCACGCGAGCGATGACATTCACGATGTTTTGCTCCTTTGGCAGCGTGGACTGTGTCAGCAGCGCATAGGCGCAGTCTGTGGCGATGTTCGTGTAGCCACGCGGATCACACTGCCAGGGCTTCTCATGCTCCTCGCTCCAAAGTTCGAGCTGCAGGCCATCCCGCAGCATTTCGTAATCCACCTGCCCGTCGCGCGAGAGCTGGTCATAGGCCACGCGCTTCGGCAGCTCCTCCAGCGTTCGCCTTGCCAGAGTGATCCGCTTCTCCAAACCTTGCGGCGAAACATCATCCAGCAGCGCATCAAAGCGATGATCGCCCAGCCGCGTCGCGCTCGTAGGACTAAGCGGCAGCGAGGCTTCGAGATAGGTTTGGTAAAAGTCACGCAGGGCACTGTCAGCCAAAGCAGCAGGCGTCTGAGCGGGCAAACTCACCGGGATGAAGAGAAATACGAAGATGCGGAGCACGGCTGGAGGAGGTTCTGTTCACAGACGCGTGACTCGCAATCGAATGAAGCGCCTTGGGTTGCTGTAGATCGGCTGGCTGTCTCTTACGCGGAGGGAGGTGGAGGTGTTTTGTTCGATGACCGTCGGGGCGGATGTCCAGGTGCTGAGGTCGCTACTGACCTCGATGGTGTAGGTGACATCGGTGGAGGTGGGATTTTTGGTGACGGTGAGGCGCAGATGTTTGTCGGTGGCGATGGGGGCGAGATCGCTTACGACGCGGGTACCGAGATCGGTGCGAGCGTTCGGATCGGTGACGAGGGCGTATTCGAGGAGATTGGGGATGCCATCTTTGTCTTTGTCGGCGGTGTCGGCGAACTCACCTGTGTTCGCAGTGCTGCCAAAGTGAGTTTGCCGCCAGGTATCAATGGGGGCGAGGACAGTGATGCTCACGGTGGCGCTGCTGCTTTGCCCGCCGAGCCACTGCACGGGCGTGGAGTTGAGCGCGGTGATGTCGCTCGGAGTGAGAGCGGCGCGGAAGACGGCGAGATCAGCGAGAGATCCGTTCAGCCAGCGGTCGAGCACGGCGGTGGCACCGGAGCCGCCGAACTTCACTGGATGGCTGTTGGTGATGGCGAGCGCGAAACTGCTGTCACTGCCGACAAGGGCGGCGTTGTGATACCAACTGATCACGCTGCCACTGCGGACGATGGCGAAATGATTCCACGAACCAGTGGCAACACTTGTCCTGCTCATGCTGATGTCGGCAGTGTTGGAGCTGTTGTAATTCCTAAATTCCAGTGTGCTGCCGCTGCCGTAAAACGCCAGCGTGAGAGCGCTGGGGCCATAGCTTCCAGAGTTGCCGAGCTGTGCGATGACATCGATGTTGGTCGCTGCATCGCGTTTGAACCAGCCTGTGAGAGTCCAGTCGCCAGTCGCGAGATCGAGTTCGTCGGTGAAGAGCGAACGTTCGAGCCTCACGGCTCCGGCGGTGCTGTTTTCGGTCAAAGCGAGGCTCGTGCTGTAACCGGCGAGCGGGGAGCTGGCGGCAAAGCTGGAGGAACCGGTGCCCTGCACGTTCAGCGTGGCATCGCGGCCCTGACCACTGCTGTCGGTGACATCGTTGTTCTGGAAGGCGTAGTTCAGAACGGTGCGTTCATCGCGTGTCGTGTCGAGAGCAGTGTAGCTGAAGCTGGCAGGGCCGCTGTAGCCCGCGGCGGGCGTGAAGCGGGCTGTGTGACCATCCGGCAGCATCGTGACGGTGCCATTCGAAGCGCTGCCGAGGCTGAGCTTGAGACCGGCGAGCGGTGTTTCGACATCGCTGACGAGCGTGTGGAGGTCGATGTCAATTGCTGCGGCCTGTGGCGTGCTGAGCGTGCTCGGATTCGCCACGGGCGGATGGGCGACATCGAAGCGGTTGATCAAGCTGGTGCGTGAAAGGCCGTTTGCATCGGTGGCGGTGGCTTTGAGGTAGTGCGGCCCGCCGGTGAGCGACTGCGTGATTGAGTAGGGCGCGGTGGAGTCGGTGCTGAGGAGGGTGGTGCCATCGTAGAAGGCCACGCTGGTGATGGCTCCATCCGTGGCGATGGCATCTGCGGTCAGCGTGACGCTGCCCGCACGTGAAATGACCGCACCATCGGCTGGCGAAGCGATGCTGACCTCAGGCGGCGTGTGGCCATAGCTGAGCGTGAGCTGCGGGCGATTGGCGACGGTGCTGTTTTGCCTGGAGGCATAGGAGACGAAGCCATCACTCTCTTCCGTCGTGCCATATACTTTGAAGGAAACGAGACCGTTCACGGGCATGGCGCTGGTGACAAATGCGCTGCTGGTGGTGTTTAGAGCGGGCGTCCAGGTGCTGAGTGCGCTGCCGGCGACCGGTTTGTTGTTCCAGGTGATGCCGGTTTCCGTCCAGGTGTTGTCATCCACTTTGGCGACGGCATGAATGCCGGGCGTGGAGGCGGTGAGGGCGTAGAGCTTCACGGCGGCCCCAACCAAAATGCCGCTGCTGGCTGGAACATCGAAGCGCAGATAGCTCTCCCGATTGAAGCCCGCGCCACCCTTTTTGACGACGAAGTTGGTCGCAGTGCCAAAGTTGGAGTCCACGCTGCCCGCAGCGTCATACACGTAGCTGTCGGCCACGGGCGAGAGGTTTACCGTGTCAGGTGTGAGCTTGTAAAAGCGGACTTTGAAGGTCTTTCCGGCGGAGTTCGCCGTGTTCACGTTCAAAGCGATGCTCGGCGTGCTTTGCGTGACGGTGACACCTGCATCGGCGCTGACGAGCGTGCCGCCATCGAGGGCGATTTGGAGAGTGATGCCTGCGGTATTGAGTTGCGTGGGATCGCTCACGCTCACGTCGATGAAGGGGCCATCGTCACGCACGATCACGCTGGTTTTTTTGTTCGAGGTGATGCCACCAGAGGTGTAGGTGCCGTCTGTCCAAAAGTTCGCGGAGGTGATGCCCAGCGTGGTCTCACGCACGGACTGCACGTTTGTGTTGTTTTGCAAAACGGTGATGTGCGGCGCGGCGGCATAGTGGCCGGTGCGTGTGGCATTGCGACCGGGGAGCAGCACGTATTGATAGGTGGCATTGGTGGGACTGTTTCCGTGCTCAAAGGTCATGCGCAGGTAGTTCCGAGTGATCGGCGTGGTCGCGCCGCCGCTGTCGATGTCACTCCAGGCGCCGGTGCGTGCCTCGCGCAGGGCTTTGATGGTCGGACTGGTGGGAAAGTAGTAACCGATGTCCGAGCCGGTGACGTGTCCGGCGAGATGCGCCCAGGAGGTGCCGCTCATTGTCTCCGTCCAGTCGAGCGCGGTGGATTTGGCCGTGCCGTTCACCGTGAAGGCATTGTCGCCTGCGGTGTTGATCTTCCGCTGCTCAACGGTGGTCTCGATGGGCCGCGAGTCGGTGCTGGTGATGCCCGCACCGAGGCAGACGATCTCATCATCAAACATGAACCACGACTTTTTGCCCGTGAGCGTGACACTGACTCCTCTGAACTGCATGCCCGCCGCTCCATACTTGCCCAGCGTGGCTCCACCGACCCAGGAGTGCGGCGAAAGCGTGCTCTGTCCCTGCGCCCGAGGGCCGATGCTGGCCGTTTGATGAGGCAGTTTCGTGTGCGTGACATCGGCGGTGACGCCGGGAAGCCGATAATGATCCACCGTTGCGTGGTAGGAGTCGGAAAAGGCCTGCAAATCGCCATTGTAGAGCGTGGTCTGACCGTCACCGGTGAACCAGCCGAGCAAGTTTTCGCCATTGATGGATTCAAAGTTCGCGATGCGCGTGGAGCACATCGTGAGGCCGAAACCATGCCCGGCACCGAGGTGAATGACGCGATCCATTTCCGCAAAGGTGTAGTGTGCCAGCAGCTCGCCACGCGGAGTGATGGCGCCGTCATTCATGAGGGACTGCGCCAGCTCCAGCGTGGGCAGACCGCGACCGGTGACAAAATTTCGCGTGTAGTCCTGCTGCGCCCACTCTTTGAGCATGCGCTTCATGCGCAGCGCATCAGCAGGCGGTGCGAACTGGGCGATTTGCAGGATGGAGTCCATCATGCCGTGACTGCTGGGGTTTACATTACTGCGCCCGGCCTCGCGACCACGCACGAGGTCAAAGGTATTGCCGCGAAAGATGACCGGCTCATACGAGTCGAAGACCCAGCGGAAGAGATTCACCTGTGCGGGATCCGTGATCTCCCAGGTGGAGCCAGTGAGCCAGTTCATGACCGGCGCCATGGTGGCGATCAGACTGGAGCCGTAGCCCGCGGTGTAAGGATGGTCATCGTGCTGGATGAAGCTGCCGTCCGTGTAGAAGCCATCGCCGGTCGTCACATAGGGAAACACCGAACTGAAGGCATCGCGGCAGAGCATGATGTATCCCAGAAATCAATTTAACCCATTGTCACAGGCGATTTGACCCACTCAGCCGAATTTAAGATGGGCTCAAGTGGGAGTTAGGGGGCGGTTAAGGTGGGGTTGGGAGGAGCTGGGTGTAGTTCCAGGTGGGGCCGGAGGAGCTCATGGTGACCCAGCCGCGCAGGTCTTGCAGGGTCTGGAGGTCGAGGGCTTTGGGATAGCCTAGGGTGCAGGTGACGGTGCCTTCCACTGGGTTCCACCGGGTCTCTTGTATCAGGAGTTGCGCCTGGGCCAGCAGGTCATCACCCGCCACGCGATAAACTTGACCAGGGCGTATGGCCAGGGCCTCTGCGGGGGTGAGATTGCCCAGCACCAGGGTGCCGGTGGCACGCAGGGGGCTGAGGCTGGTGTAGAGGCTCTGCGCCAGAGTAGGACGAAACGCGGCACTGCCATCAAAGTCCACGGTGTGCACCAGCACGCCTGGATCATGAGCCAGCGCAGTGGTGGGCCATTTGTCATAAAGGGCGACCTGCTTCCAGCCACGGTATGACCAATGATAATCGGTGGTGTATTCCCAGCGAATCACCACGCCTGTCAGGGCCAGTCCGGCGCGGGGTGTGGCGTCCAGACTGCGCAGGAGCAGGTCACCGGGCGTGAGTTGGGTTTCTGTCTCCACAGATGCCACACCCATGTTCATGATGGGCACGCCAGCGGAGTAGTCCCACCAGATACTGGCATCTGGTTTGATGGCCATGATCTCGGTGATGAGCTCGGAGACCTTCCGGTCCTGAAAGCTGCGGTAA
>CAJCCF010000590.1 GCA_903960845.1 uncultured Verrucomicrobiota bacterium
GGCCCGCTCCACGCGATGTTTTGGCCGTAAACCTTCGCCAGCGCCCACAAGCCGAGCCGCCGCCCAACTTCTTGTTTGTTTTGCGGGTGGATGTCCCGCGGATCGCCGAGATCGAGCGCGATGGCCATGCCGGTGTGCGGAACGGAGAGCGTCTTCAGCATGGATTCGCGCACCTCGCACCAGCCGGTAAAGCGTTCGTTGTGAAAGTTAGGCAACTGCACCCACGCAAAGGGAAACTCACCCTGCGCCCAATGCTGACGCCAGTCTTTGACCAGCATCGGAAGCTGCTCGGCGTAAAACTTGCCGCCTTCGATGGTGAAGGCGTTCGACTCGCCCTGATACCAGATCGCGCCCTTGATCGCGTATCCGGCGAGCGGCGCGATTTTGCCATTGAAGAGGTTCCCCGGAGCCCGCGAGCGCGGATCGGGAGACGGCGCGGGTTTGGGCGGTGCGGGCTTGTTCTCGGCCTTGGCCTTGTCGACCTGTTTCTGCCAGCCTTCGAGCTGTCGGGCATACAGTTCCTTCGCACGCTCCGGCGTCCACGTTTTCATCGCTTCATCAATCGCGGTGAAGGGCTTGACCATCTCTGGATGCGTGCGCTGCGACCGCGGGCTGATCCAGTTCTGGATCGGCGTGCCGCCCACAGCGGAGACCAGCAGGCCCACGGGCCGCTTCAGTTCGCGGTGCAGATGCCGGCCAAAGAAATACGCCGCAGCACTGAAGTTGGCGAGATTCTCCGGCGTGGTGAGCTTCCACTCGCCGCGCGGTTTCGTGTTGCTCCCGCCCGCACCGCCGGAAGACTCCACAAACATGCGGAGCTGCGGGGCGTTCGCGGTGGTTTGCTCGTCTTTGAAAGCACGCAACCTGCCGACCGTCCATGCCATGTTCGACTGTCCCGAGCAAAGCCACACCTCGCCGGCGAGCACATCATTGATCGTGATCGTGTTCTGACCCTTCACGGTCATCGTGGTGCTTTCGCCGGATTTCAGCGAGTCGAGATGCACCCGCCATTCACCTTTCTCATTGGCTTTGGCTGTCTTCGTCTGGCCGGAAATGGAAACACTCACCTCCTCCCCCGGAGCCGCCCAGCCCCAGACTGGAGCTGCAGCCTCCGCTTGAAGAATCATGTGGTCGGAGAACGTCGCGGGCAGAGTGACCCCGGCGCGTGTAGCGGCGGCGATGAGTGAGAGGGAGAGAACAAGAATCGAATGTTTCATGAGCGAGGCAGGCAATACGCTCGCTGATGAAGCAATGATTCCAGTTCTCTGCTTGTTGCTGCATGAATGACTCTTCATCCCGGCATTGCATCCATCCCGGGATGAGGGATGCGGGCACTATTTGCCAGACTTCTGCTCTCCGAGGCTTCTGCTCTCCGCTGGGTGTAAGGCCAGGAAAGTAACATCGGGTGGGCTTTGATTTCACACGCAGGCCTTCGGGGCGAATTCGGCCCAATGGCGGCGGACTGTCGCATGGGCTGATTGTAGAGCGGCGGCAGGTCCGTATGACTTGAAATCATGTCCACCCACGTCCTCCGGCTCCTTTCCGCCAGTTTCATCCTTCTCGCTGCCCATGCGGCGGCTCAGGAAACTCCCGCCTCTCCCGATGGCGTGACCATCGGTCACGGTCCAGCCCGCTATCGCGTGGACATGAAATGGGCCAAGGCCGATCCCTCGATCGCTCCGGTGATCAATTCGCATGCGCTTGCTGAGGGGCGCGACGGGCGCATCTACCTCGTCACCGATCATCCGCAGAATGACTTCATCGTGTTCGAGAAGGACGGTCGCTACGTGCGGTCGATCAGCAAGGGGCTCGGAGGTGGACATGGACTGGAGATTTTCGAAAAGGACGGAGTGGAATACCTGCTGCACATCGACTGTGGCTGGCACTTTGCGGCGGATGGATGGAATCCGAAGGCCGGCCAAGGACGCGTCACCCTGTTGACCTCAGCGGGCGACGTGGTGCGGAAGTTTCCCACACCGCAGGAGCTCGGCATCAACGAAGGAAAATTCATGCCCTGTGACGCGGCTTACACGCCCAGTGGCACTCTGCTGATCGCGGACGGTTACGGATCGAATTTCGTCTATGAGTTCACGCTGGAGGGAAAGCTCATCAAGAAATGGGGTGGACCCACGAAGGACGCCGCGAACCTCAGCAACGCGCACGGCATCTCCATCGATGCGACCGATCCGCGCGGTCCGCTCGTGTGGGTGCCATCACGCAGCCAAAGCCAGATCAAGGCCTTCACGCTCGACGGCACCTATGTGGACACCATTGACCTGCCGGGCGCCTTCGCCGGTCAGCTCGTCTTTCGCGATGACAAGATCTACACTGCCGTCTGCTGGAGCAAAGAGAACGGCACAGGCAAGAAGCTCAACCAGTCCGGCTTCGTCCTCGTGCTCGACCGCAAAACCAAGCGCGTCCTCAGCGCCCCCGGCGGCAGCCAACCCATCTATACCGACGGCAAACTCCAGCCGATGCACCAAACCGAATCCGTCTTCAAACACTGCCACGATCTCTACGTGGACAGCGCAGGCGACATCTACGTCGGCGAATGGAACGCCGACCGCCGCTACCCGTGGAAGCTGAGTCTGGTGAAGTGAAGCGCGGAGCTAATAGGACTGAGATGATCGGTGAGGGTCATCTTGCCGCTGATCACATCGGTCGGCGGAGCGAACACCGGGCAGCTTATCTTGCTGGGATTGGTCGGGTTCAGTGTCAGAACGTTTGTTCAGCTGATTAGCAGCCTCATCTTCGGGTGGGTCGGTGATGGCACGCATCCATCGCTGAATGTGAACTGCTCATTGTTGGTGACTATGATTTTGGGTAATGGCAGTTCATCCGCCACGTGTTGGAAGCCCCGAAATGGCGCACAATGCTGTACCAAACTCTTTTACGTGGAGAATGGAATCCCACCCAATGAAAGTATTGACACCATTGTTGCGGTTGAATTATAAAGTCGGCACTTTATACGAAAAATGTTACATATGATCCACCTCCGCGCGTCAACTTTTGTCGTCTTCTTTGGCATAATGCTGCTTACCCTGACCGGCTTAGTTCAAGCTCAGACGAATCGACGCGGTGAAGCCTTCCCCCAACAAGCTTTTGCTCGCATCACTCGTGGCGCTGAAATACCTGCCGCTCTTGGTTTACGTTTGCCGCAGGTTGCCGCTTGGTATGATCATTCCGAACTCGAACTGCGAGCTATTTGTAAGCAGGACCGCACGCTGCGCATGGATCGGCAGGGGCATCTTCATTATGTTTGCGAGGGCCTTCTCCCTCTGCAAAACGCCGTCGCCATGGCACAAACCACCTCTGGCACCTCAGGCACCTCTGCCATCACAGCGGCGGATACATTCCTCCTCCATAGCAAGCCAGGTGCATCAAAGGTCATCTATCTTGACTTCAACGGCCATACCACCTCAGGCAGCATCTGGAATAGCAACTTCACCGGCGGTGCCGACATCGTCACCCCGCCTTACACCAACGACAGCACCATCAGCACAAGTTTCTCCACCACCGAACTCGACAACATCCTCTCCATCTGGCAGCGCGTCTCCGAGGACTACGCCCCGTTTGATGTGGATGTCACAACCGAGGACCCAGGTCTCGAAGCTCTACGCAAAACAACCACCACCGATACCCAGTTCGGAGTCCGCGTCTGCATTGGCGGTAGCAGCTACGATTGGTATGGTGCCGGTGCCGGCGGGGTGGCTTATCTGAATTCCTTCTCTTGGAATTCCGATTCCCCATGCTTCGTCTTCACCTCCCAACTCGGCAACGGCAATGCCAAATACACCGCCGAGGCCACCAGCCACGAGGCCGGACACACCTTCAATCTCAGTCACGATGGCCAGA
>CAJCCF010000591.1 GCA_903960845.1 uncultured Verrucomicrobiota bacterium
AAACAAAGGCCTTCAGTTCGGGGCACTGGCAAACGAATCCCATCAAGCAGGCATCTTGAAATCTTGTCCTTTCGAGATGCGCGTGATCCTTCATTGACCACAAGAGTTGAAGGCTGGGAGGCAACATTAACTCGATTGAAGCGACAACAAAATGACATCCTTCTGTTTGGGGTGGATGTCGTTCCCTTGCAGTTCGTTGTTCACCTTGATGCGGAGACTGGTTCGGTGGTTGGCGTTTATAGCCATCCTGTGCCGCATCCGAGTGAAGCGCCCGGAAGTGCTGGCTGACTACGCTCGGTCGCCTTGCGCCAGAAAACTGGCGGGCATGCTTGTCATAGCGGCACCACGAGGCCTTCGGCTTTGGCGAGTTTCTTCTGGTTGCCGTCAAAGGTCAGGAATTGTTTGGCCTTCAGCCGGATCGAGGCCGCGACATGGAGAATGTCAAAGCCACGATGGCCATCTGTCAGAGTATGCGTGGCCGAGAGTCGTTTGGCTTCATCCACGACATCGGCTAAATTGCAGACGTGAATTTTCAGCCGCCCACTGGCGCGATCAGCCTCATATTGAGCCCAAAACAGGGCCGCTTCTCCGGGGCCAATGCCCTTGCGGAATTCCGCAAATCGGAGCGCGTTTCCTAGTTCATACTCGTTCAGTGTGGTGAGGGTAAGGGCTGTGCGGTGTGACTTCACCCATGCCACCGCACGCGGCGTATTTCCGTCATTCCCGTAGAGCGAGAACAAAAAACTGGTGTCGGCACAAGTTACCATTTTCCGCCAGCTTCGTGGGTGAGTTCAAGTGATTCGGCAGCCGTCAATGGGCGTGCCCCGGATCGATCTCGCTTCACGGCCTGGCTTTGTGTCCAATCCACGCGTGCAGCAGGCTGATCCTGCTCAGGGATCAGTCGAGCAATCGCCTTGCCGCGCTGCGTGATCACAATTTCTTCCCCAGCTCCGATCCAGCTCAGCAGGCTGGTGTAGCGATTTCTCAAATCTCGTACAGTCGCAGTTTTCATGATGCTCCATTATTGGCGCACAAGGCCCGGTTGTCAAAGCCGGTTCGGATCACTCCCATGGCGGCGGACACCACACCAACTGTAGACGATGTCCCCGGTCCGAGCCCATGCCGCTCGATTAGCCGCAGTGGGGCAGGGAAGAAGAGGGGGCAGAGGAAAGCAATGGGAGTCGATTCTTGAGTGGCGGGGACTGCGGGCGGCCCTTCACTCTCGGCGATGTCAGCGGGGCGGCATCAGGAGCGCCCTTCATGGCTCCAGGTGTTGCTACTTGGTTTCAGCTTTTTTCCCGCGTCCGATGAACTCGGCGCGGCTGAGGAAGCCGTCTTTGTTGGTGTCGTATTTATCGAAGCGCTCACCTGCACTGGCGGCATCTGACTGGTGGGTGGTGAAATACTCGCGTGTGAGTTTGCCGGCCTTGTCTTTGTCGAGCTTGTCAAATTTGGCGGCGCGCTCGGCGGCATCGGCAACGGCGGGTGGTTCTTCAGTGGTCTTGGAATTGGGTTTCATTTCCGGTTTTTCGCCTTCTCCGCTTTTGTTGCCCTTGTGGGCATGGCGGCCGGTGCCATCGCCACTGTCCGGGATGCCGCCTGCGGGATTGAGTTCGGCAAGGGCGGCGGCTAGGCGTGTTCTTGCAGCGATCGCAGCCGGGTCGGTGGAGTCTGCCGGGACAAGTTTCTCAGTGAAGGGAGCGCCGCTCATGTCATAGAGTTCGCCGAGGTGATTGAGCTTCCATCCAGTGTCCCGGACATACCACATGGCGGCGAGTTGATTGTAGATCCAGGCGCGCCGGGTGCCTTCCTTCCCCTGCAGTTGGGCTGCGATGCTGTGGCCGTCAAAGATGGTTTTTTCCGGCAGTCTGGTGCCGATGATTTCAGCGAAGGTGGGTAGCAGATCACTGGAATCGACGAGGTCGGCAGAAACTTTTCCGCCGGGTGTTTGAGCGGGCCAGTTGGCGATGAAGGGCACAAGGCCGCCACATTCGAGCATGCTGCCTTTCATGCCGGAGAGATTGCGTCCGCCGATGGTTGAGAGCGGGTCCTGTCCTTTGCCGGTGCCGTTGTCGCCCATGAAGATGATGAGCGTGTTGGCGCGCAGTTTCAGCACTTCCAGTTCGGCGACGAGCTTGCCGACGAGCTTGTCCATGTAGAGGATGTTGTCGCCAAAGAGATCCTTGCTGTCAGGAGCACTGTCTGGCGTGGGCTGAATGTCACCATGGACATGCACCATGGAGTAATAGAGAAAGAAAGGCTTCGACTGATGCTTTCGGATGAAACTTACGGCCTGCTCGTGCATCAGGTCCGGCATGTATTCCTTCATGCCGAGCTTCAGGTCCCGGCCATTGGCGCGGTAGCGTTCGAGCTTGTCCGGTTTGCGGCTCCAATAGACCCCGCTGCCATTGAAGCGCAGGTAGTCGTCGAATCCGGCCTCGTCTGGTTCGCCTGGAAGCTGGCCCCATTTGCCGATCGCTGAAGCCATGTAACCGGCGGATTTAAACGTGCGTGCCAGTTGAAGCTCCGACTTGGGCATGCGCATGCAGGCATCCTGGTTCGATGAGCCGTTGCGGAAGGCGTAACGTCCTGTCTGGATCAAGGCCCGTGACGGTCCGCAAAGCGCTCCGGTGAATGCCTGGGTGAAGCGGATGCCCGTTGCTGCAAGCTTGTCGATGTTTGGCGTCTTGTAATTGTCCGAACCGTAGCAGCCGACGTTTCCGATGCCGAGATCATCCGCGAGGATGAAGATGACGTTGGGTTGGGTTTCAACTCCGGAGAGTGGTGCGGCAGCAACTGTCAGAAGTGAAAGAAGAAGGAGGAGTGATTTCATGATGAGGAGTTGTTGGGTGCACGCCGCCTTCTACTTGCCCTGCTTCACGTATTCCTCACGGCTGAGGAAGCCATCTTGATTGGTGTCCCATTTGCTGAATCGCCCGGCAGCGGCTGCGGCATCGGACTGGTGGGCGATGTAGAACTCGCGGGACAGTTTGCCGGCTTTGTCCTGATCCAGTTTGTTGAAGCGTGCAACGCGGTCATCGGCCGCGTTGCCGGCAGTTTTGGTTGGGGCGGGCTTTTCCTTTTTTTTGCCTTTGGACTGAGACTTGGCGAGCGGGGCGTCGGAACCAACGGGCGGGAGGTGTTTGACAAGGGTTGCTAGCAACTCTTGATGCTCGGGTTTGCCCGCGAGGCTCACGGTCTCATTCGGATCGGCTTGTTCGTCGTAGAGCTCCCTGTCCACGATTTTGGAGCCATTGCGTTCGCGCCAGTAGGTGGCGCGGTAGCGTTCCGTGCGGATGCTGTAACCCATGACAGGGCCTTGAGGTGACTTCTTTGGGTATTGGCTGATGGCGACGTCGACGGATGGGGTGTCGGGATTGTCGATGAAGTTCTTGATGCTGCTCCCTTCAAGACCTGAGGGAATGGCAAGGCCGCAGAGTTCGGCGAGTGTGGGATAGACATCGACGAACTCGACCGGTGCAGCGCACTTCCGGCCCGCAGTCTTCGATCCGGGTACGCTGATGAGCAAAGGCGCCCGTGTGGCGATTTCAAAGTTGGTGTGCTTGTGCCAGAGTCCGTGGTCGCCAAGCTGCCAGCCGTGGTCGCCCCAGAGGACGATGATGGTGTTGTCAGCAAGACCTTCCTTTTCGAGCGCATCGAGCACCTTGCCGACCTGGGCGTCCATGTAGCTGATGCAGGCGTAGTAGCCATGACGCA
>CAJCCF010000592.1 GCA_903960845.1 uncultured Verrucomicrobiota bacterium
CGGCTTGAGCACGTCTGATGCGGCCAGGCGCAGAGACGTGCCAAACCCGGTGATCATTTTGGCTTGATCTCAAAGGCCTCCATCCATGGCAGCGTGATCTGCGGCGGCATGCCGCCGAAGGGCTGGTAGGAAGGAAGCTGGATGATGCTCATGCTGTGCGGCTGGCTGGCGATGAAGAACATCGCGTCGGCGCAGTCGGCGCAGGTGATCATCTCACTTTTGTGCTTGGCCGTGGGCTGCACGGGGCGCTTTTTGACGAGCGGAGTATCCGCCTCACCGGGGGCGTATTCAGAGACTACGATGCCATGGGCGTTCAGCTGCATGCGCGCGGTGAAAAGCATTCCGTGAACAGCCCACTTGCTGGCCGTGTAGGGCACGCCTGCAAAGGAGTCATAACCATGCCCGGCTGTGGACGACACAACGACGATCCTGCCGCCGCCATTCGCGGCCATTGGCTTGGCGACGGCCTGAATCATGTTCGCAACACCGATGACGTTGATGTCCATGATCTTGCGCCAGCTCGCTTCCGTGGCCAGCCTCGAGGGATCGGCATGCGCCATGAAACGATCCGGCGTGTTGATGCCTGCCGTGTGAATCAGCGCGTGCGGTGCGCCGTGCGTGAGCACCGTCTCCATCGCGCTGGCGACGCTCGCGGAGTCCGCCACATCGCAGACGACGGGAATGATGTTTGCCGAGAGTGCTGCACTTTCCTGGAGAGACTCCAGCGTGCGTCCAAACACGAACGTCTTTGCGCCGGCTTCGGCAAAACGAATTGCCGCCGCCTGCCCCATTCCACCGCCACCGCCGGTGACAATGACGATTTTGTCAGTCCAATTTTGATCCATTTGGCAGCACTAAGCGAGACTGCGCGATTCGTCCAGCCTGCGTGCGGCCTTGGCAAAAATTGGGGTGCCTGCTGCCAAACCATCCAAGACAGGCAGCCTGGACATTCTAGTCTGGGGCATTGCTTCAGGATCGTTTTTTCAATCCCCTACCCACAGCCCAGAATCCCCATGCTGCATCCAAACTTCACCCTCCTGGGCGCTGGCGCCATCGGCCTCATGACCCTTGGCGGCAACGCTTTCGCCGCTGCGCCCAAGGCTCCGCCAGCCGATCCGGCCCTGCTCACGCTGGCCCGCCTTTTTACGGATGAGGAGTTCAAGGAGCCGAAGGTTGAGGCGATCCGCTGGAGCAAGCTCAACCCGGGAAACTATTTCACGCTCGATGCGCCGAAGGTGGGCAAGGATGGCAGGGATCTCGTGCAAAACGAAGCCGCTGGCGGCCACAAGACCGTGCTGGCTTCAGCGCAGTCTTTTTTGCCGGCGGGCACCAAGAAACCGCCGGGCATCGACAGCTTCGAATTCAGCACCGACGAATCCAGGGTGCTCCTCTTCACCAGCACCAGGAAGGTCTGGCGCAAGAACACTCGCGGCGACTACTGGGTCATGGACATGGCATCAAAACAGATGCGCAAGCTTGGCGGCAAGGCCGGACCCTCCACGCTCATGTTTGCCAAATTCTCACCGGATGGCACGCGCGTGGCCTATGTGCAGAGTAACAATCTTTATGTTCAAAACCTGGCCGACATGAAGATCACCGCCCTGACGCAGGACGGCACCGCCATGCTCATCAATGGCACCTCCGACTGGGTGAATGAGGAGGAGCTTTTCATCCGCGACGGCTTTCGCTGGAGTCCGGATGGCACGCGGATTGTTTTCTGGCAGTTCGATGCCAGCGACGTGAAAACCTTCTCTTTGGTGAATCAAACAGATGGCAGCTATCAGCGCATCACCACCTTCCCCTATCCGAAAGCCGGAGAGAAAAACTCCGCCACCCGCCTCGGACTCGTGAATGCCTCCGGCGGAGCTGTGACCTGGCTGCAAATCCCGGGCGATCCGCGCGAGCACTACCTGCCGCAGGCTGAGTGGACGCCGGACGGCCGGGCGGTGCTCGTTCAACAACTCAACCGTCTGCAAAACACCAACCGTCTGCTGCGCGCGGTTCCGTCGACGGGGAAGACCACGCCGGTGCTCACCGAAACGGACAAGGCCTGGGTGGATAACCAACATGAGTTCAAATGGATCGGTGATGCCGGAGACTTCCTCTGGCTCAGCGAACGCAGCGGCTGGCGGCATGCCTATCACGCCCGCCTGGATGGAACGATCACACCCGTCACCAGGGGTGATTTTGATGTGATCGACATCGCCCGGGTCGATGCCAAAGGCGGCTGGCTTTATTATCTGGCCTCCCCGCAGAATGCGACGCAGCGTTATCTCTACCGGGTCAAGTTCGACGGCGGCACCACCGAACGGATTTCACCCGGCACGCAGTCAGGCACGCATAGCTACGACATCAGCGAAGACGCGCGCTGGGCCGTGCATACGTATTCCAATTTCACCACCCCGCCCGTGGTGCAGATCGTTTCATTGCCCGGACACCAATCGGTCAGCGTGCTGGCAGACCCTGTGAAATTGCGTGAAAAACTGGCGGCGCTGAAGCAGCCCAAAGCTGAGTTTCTGCGCGTGGACATCGGCGGCGGTGTCGAGCTGGATGGCTGGTGTGTGCGCGCTGCGGATCTGGATGAATCAAAGCGGCATCCCCTGCTCATGCATGTCTATGGCGAGCCCGCCGGTCAAACCGTGAAGGACACCTGGGGCGGCTCAAAGATGCTCTGGCACTGGATGCTGGCACAACAGGGTTACATCGTCGCCAGCGTGGACAATCGCGGCACACCCGCACCGCGCGGTCGCAAATGGCGGAAGTGCGTCTACCGCCAGCTCGGCATCCTGAGTTCCGCCGAGCAGGCTGAAGCGGTGCGCGCATTGTTGAAACGCTGGCCCTTTGCCGATCCCGCACGAGTCGGCATCTGGGGCTGGAGTGGCGGTGGCAGCAGCAGTCTGGATGCCATCTTCCGTTATCCTGACCTCTATCAAACCGCCATCGCCGTGGCGCCGGTGCCGGACCGCAAGCTCTATGACAGCATCTATGAGGAGCGCTACATGGGCCTGCCCAAGGACAACGCGGAGGGCTACCGCCTGGGCTCCGCCATCACCCACGCCGCCGCATTGAAGGGCAACCTCCTCATGGTCCATGGCACGGGCGATGACAACGTCCACTACCAGGGCGTGGAAAAGCTCATCAATGAGCTGATCAAGCATAACAAAGAGTTCACCGTGGTGCCCTATCCGAACCGCGACCACGCCATCAAGGACAGCAAAAGCACCACGCGCCATCTGCATGAGCTGCTCACGCGCTTCCTCCACACCAACCTGCCCGCCGGCGGTGCGTCGAAATAACCCGCTTCACCCGTTGCCGCCAATCCATGAAACATGTCACCATCCTCGGCGCCGGTGTGATCGGCCTCACCACCGCCCTTTACTGCGCCCGGCGCGGCATGAAGGTCACCGTGATCGAAAAAAAAGCGCAGCAGCGCGACGGCTGCTCCTTTGGCAATGCAGGCATGATCGTGCCCAGCCATTTCATTCCGCTTGCGGCACCGGGCATGGTCAAACTCGGACTCAAATGGATGTGGAATCCCGAGTCGCCGTTTTACATCAAGCCGCGACTCAATCTCGACCTCGTCAACTGGGGCCTGCGTTTCTGGCAGGCTTCCACGCAGCAGCGGGTCGATGCCGCAGCGCCGGTGCTGCGTGATCTGAGCCTGCTGAGCCGGCAATGCTTCGAAGAGATCGGGCTCGATTTTGGCCTGGTGAAAAAGGGCCTGCTCATGCTCTGCAAAAAACCGCAGACACTCGAAGAAGAAGCCCACACCGCAGCTCAAGCTCGCGCACTCGGCATCCCCGCCGAAGTGCTCGACGCCAAAGCCACCGCCGCGCTCGATCCTGCCGTGACGATGGATGTGGCGGGCAGCGTGTTTTTTCCAATGGACTGCCACCTCGCCCCGGGGCGTTTTGTCGCCGCATTGGAAGATGAATTGCAGCGCTGCGGCGTGGAGCTTCTCTGGGAAACGGAGGTGACCGGTTTTGAAACGGAATCTGGAGAACTCAAAGCCGTGCGAACCAGCCGTGGCGAAATCGCCAGTGACGAATTTGTGCTCAGTGGCGGCATTTGGTCAGATGCAACAGCCCGCGCCCTGGATCTCAAACTGCCGATGCAAGCCGGCAAAGGCTACAGCCTCACGCTCGCCAATCCGAAGCAGCTTCCCGAACGATGCAGCATCTGCACCGAAGCGCGCCTCGCCGTGACGCCGATGGAGGGTGCGCTTCGCTTTGGCGGCACCATGGAAATGGCAGGAATCAGCGAAAGCATCAACTCGCGCCGAGTGCGCGGCATTGTCCGCGCCGTGCCGGAGTATTTCCCCGCCTTTCAGGAAGCCGACTTTGCCGGCATTCAGTCCTGGAGCGGCCTGCGCCCCTGCTCACCCGATGGCCTGCCCTACATCGGCCGTACTCAGCGCTGGAGCAATCTCACCATCGCCACCGGCCACGCCATGATGGGCCTCAGCCTGGCCCCAGCCACCGGCACCATCGTCGCATCTCTGCTGGCAGGTGAAAAGCCCCCCGTCGCCCTTGATCTGTTCTCACCGGACCGGTTTGCCTGATGCACAAAGGCTGCATGAATCTCCAGCCTCAAGCTGTAGAAGTCAGACTCATGAAGCACCACCTCATTGTCCTCTTCCTTGCCTTTTGCAGTTCCGTCTTTGCCGAGCAGGTCGGGCCCTGGAATCTCACTGCGCTGAAGGAAAACGTGCCTGCGTTGAAGTGGCTGCGCCGGGATCAGCCGGTGCATTCGCTGACTTATGCCGGTGAGAAGTATCAGGGCCACGACACCGAAGTCTTTGCCTTTTATGCGTCGCCCATCACGCTTGGCGATGCCAAAGCGGGTGCGAAGTTTCCGGGGGTCGTGCTCATTCATGGCGGCGGCGGCACGGCCTTTGCCGAATGGGTTCACCTGTGGGCAAAGCGCGGTTATGCAGCCATCGCGATGGACCTTTCCGGCTCGCGGCCGCCTGATCCGGTCTTTGATCCGAAGTCCGGCGTGGTGGTCGGACATCAATCCGATTCAAAACTCCGCACCCGCCTGCCAAACGGCGGCCCGAACCACGGCCACCCCGAGAAGTTTGACAGCATCGGCGGAGACACCAGTGACGACTGGCCGTTTCACGCCGCGGCCAGCGTGATTCGAGCACACACTTTGTTACGCAGTTTTCCTGAAGTCGATGCAGACCACACCGCCGTCACGGGCATCAGCTGGGGCGGGTACACGACTTGTCTCGTCGCCTCGCTCGACAACCGCTTCAAAGCCGCCGTGCCGGTTTACGGCTGCGGTTTCCTGCATGAGGGCGAGTCCGTGCAGAAGCCCAGCATCGACAAACTCGGCGACCGCAAGGCCGGCTGGGTCAGGGAATACGATCCCGGAAGCCTGCTGCCGCGCTGCCATGTCCCCATCCTTTTTGTTAACGGCACCAACGATGTCCACTACGTGCTCGACAGCTACATGAAGTCCTACAACGCCGTGCCCGGCGAGAAGCAGATGCGCATCCAGATCAACATGCCGCACGGTCATCCGCCCGGCTGGGCTCCGCAGGAAATCGGCCTGTTCATCGATTCCAAATGCCGTGCCGGCAAGCCGCTGCCGGTCCCCGGCAAACCCGTCATCAAGGGCGATCAGGTCGTGCTCACCTGCGCATCCGTCACCGCTTTGAAGAATGCCGCGTTGAACTACACCACCGACACCGGGCTGCGTTCGAAACGCAAGTGGACCAGCGTCCCCGCCACCATCACCGGCAGCAGCATCACGGCACCCAAACCACCCGCAGAGGCAAACACCTGGTTCATCACCGTCACCGACGAACGTGATGCCATGGTGAGCACCGTGGTGGAGCTGGTGAAGTAGCCGGACCGCTGTGCTCTTGCCCCGCCCTGAAATAGTGCGGACAAACTCGACGATCTCTTCGGATGAGTGAGAACACCTATTGGGAACGCACCGAGCCTTTTGAGGAAAAACTGCGCTTGCTCGAAGACGCCTGGCGCAAGCGTGACTTCAGGCTTGTGCGGGCGCTGACTCATTCGCTGCGCGACACCGCCATCCAGGCCCAGCACGAGGAGGAAAGTCCGGGCACGCCGCTGATGCCACCGGAACAGCATGCAGAGGTGGCGGCGCTGCCGCCGGAATGGCGGAGCTGGGCGCTGGGCTGGAAGTATTTTCAAGTGGTGCATCTCGATGAAATGCTCGGCGTGGAGCGTCCGCCGGAGCCGGTGGAACTGCTCTTGAGCTTCCCGGCGGCCAAGGTGACATCACTCGCACGCGAGCTGCGGGTCGTGCTCGTCACGGACCAGGCTCTGCGCGAGGTGCCATCCCAGGTTCACGGTGAGCTGCGACGCGGCACGGAGCGCTTTGCCAGGGTGCTGTTCATGGCAGGCGGAGCCATGCATGAGCGGCAGACCTACCTGATCTTTTTTGGCAACACGGACGCTGAACTGCCCGCCTACCCGACCGATCTGGAAACGCGCGGCGAAGGCACCGCGCTGGACATTGAAAATGATTTCTACAAAGCCTCGCTCTCGCGCCAGATGGGTCAGCTCGAACATCTCACGATCAAGCGCGAGCATGGACTGGAACTCTTCGCCGGCGGCGAAGGTCACGGTGAACCGCCGGGCATCGACTGGGCGCATGATTATGTCACGGCGGGGCATTTTCAGAAGATGCGCATCACCTTGTGGGAGACATGCCCGGACTATGAGGTCGTGCGCGGGCCCATTGCCACCATCGTCCGCCGCTGGGGATTTCCGCACTCGCCCGTTCATCCGGTGTTCACGCCGAGCCGCTTGAATGTCGATGTCGAATACCGCTTCTATGCGGGCCTGCCGTGGTTTCACAAATCCGGTTCCATGCATGCGATCAAGGCCTTTGAGGCACCCGCGCTGCGCGATGACGAATGGGTTTTCTCCGGCCAGTCCTTCACTGAAATGCTGTGGATGGGACCCGACGGCAAAATGCACACCGGTCCTGTCGATGCCACGATGCGTGACAAGCTGTGGGCCGTGGGTTTTGCCAACACCCAGAGCCAGGATTCATTCGCCGCGCTCTACCTCGAACACGAAGCGGAGGGCCTGCCCGAACTGAAGCACGGCGGAGCGCCACAGATGTTTTATCGCTGGCATGGCCATGTCTGGAGCCGCTACCCGTTGCCCGTGAAGGAAGTGCCCGCAGGAGCGGTGCTGCGCCAGAAGAACGCGTATGCCGCGCTGCACTTCACCGAGGCTGATGGACTGGGCCTGCTTGAAGAATTGCGGCACCGTCTGGTCAATCCATTGCATCCCTCCGCAGGTGAACTGCCGCAGGGTATCCAAGCCAGGAGCCCGGCCGGCCGGCTGGCGCGCCCGGGTGAGGCTGGCGACAGCCCGATCTCCAAACAAGCGCTGTGGGACGCGCTGCGTGATTGCAAGGATGAGCAGCTTTACAAAGCCGGCATCAATGTCGTCGATTTCGGCCTCGTGTATGATCTGCGTGTGCGCGGTGAAACCGTCGAGGTGTTGATGGCCATGCCGCACCGCGGCCGTCCACGGCTCGGCTTTTTCACCTTTGGATCCGGCGGCAATTCCATGCCCGTGCAGCAGCGTCTCATGAAGGTTCCCGGCGTGAAAAAGGTCGTGGTCGAACAAACCTGGAACCCGGGCTGGAATTCAAACCGTCTCACGGATGAGGGGCGGCGGAGACTCGGGCTGGCCTGACATTCTCATCATCGCCCAACCACCCGCGCGCCTCATGCCTAACGAACAATCCATCACATCCTCACGCCTTGTTTCCATTGATGCCCTGCGCGGTTTTGACATGCTCATGATTGCCGGGGCCGGGGCGGTGATCCACCAGCTTGAAGGCAAAACCGGCTGGGGCTGGGTGGATGCCGTGGCGCGCCAGTTCACGCATCCCGCCTGGTTTGGGTTCACGTTTTATGACTGCATCTTCCCGCTGTTTTTGTTTTTGGCCGGCGTGTCCATTCCCTTCTCATTGGCCGGGGCGATCGCAAAGGGCACACCCGGGCCCGAGCTGTATCGCAAGGCCTTCGTGCGCCTGCTGATCCTGATCGTGCTGGGCATGCTCGATAAAAATGCGCCCTTCCCTTTTTTCGATCCCCATCATATCCGCATGGGCAGCGTCCTGGGTCGCATCGGGCTCGCCGGATTCGTCAGCGTGGTGCTTTATCTCAATGTTGGTTCGGCCAGGCGTCTGGCCATCGCGGGCGGCATTTTGTTTCTCTATTACGCGGCGCTGATGCTGGTCCCGGTGCCCGGGTTTGGCGCGGGGAACCTTTCCTTTGAAGGCAATCTGGTCGGCTGGTTTGACCGCACTTTCCTCCCGGGCCGCCTGCTTCAGGTCACTTATGATGAGCTTGGCATCCTCACGCAGTTTCCGGCGATGTGCCTCACCATGCTCGGCGTGCATGCGGGTGAGATTCTCAAGGACAGCAGCTTCAGCCAGCAGGCCAGATTCCGTCGGTTGCTGATCGCCGGCATGGTTTGTCTTGGCCTCGGCCTGCTTTGGAGCCTGCATTTCCCGATCGCCAAACGCCTGTGGACAAGTTCCTTCATCCTCGTCACCAGCGGCCTGTCCTTCACTTTCATGGCCGTCTTCTATGGCATCATCGATGTCGTCGGATTCAAGAAATGGGCCTTCCCCCTGGTCGTCGTCGGCATGAACAGCCTGACGATCTACATGACGTTTCACTTCGTCGATTTTGGCCACACCTCGAAGCTTCTCTTCGCCGGACTCTACCAGCCGCTTGATCCGAAATGGCACGGCGTGCTCGAAAGCTTGGGCGCATTACTGCTGGTCTGGTCCTTCCTCTTCGTCCTCTACCGTAACAAGATATTCTTCAAGGCATGATCCGGCGGCCATCGACGGCCTGTTCATCAGCGGCAGGTGATCGAAGATGTGCGCCGCTGCGGCGTATCCAGTTCATGAAAATCTCACATGCTCTTCTTGCAGGCCTGATGGCAGCGACCGCTGCGGCTGAGCCTCTACCGGTGCTGGAGGTCGAGGGCCAGCCGCTCGCGGCAAATGCACAGCGGCTGGTGCAGGCGCTTGATTTCCTCGGCGCGCCACTGTCTGAAGAAGATCGCGCCAGGGTGCAGCCGGCCATCAGTGCACGCGATGCCGCAACCTTGCAGGCAGCGCTGGATCCACAGGTGCTCTGTGTCGTGGACATCAATCCCGAGTCGCGCGTGAAGGCGGCGCGTGGTCCGGCAAAAGCCGTGATGCAGCAGGCTGGTTACACGCCTGTGCTTATCAAGGTGATCAACCATGCCACAAGCACCGCGCGTCTGCGCATCACCAGCAGCCAGGCCGGACCATCGTATGCCGGCGTGGCCAAGAGCACCATGGAACGCGAAAGGCAGACGCATCTGCGCGAGAATGAAAACACGAAAGGCGAGGATCGTTTTCTGGAAATCAGCATGTTCGACGCACCACCGATGACGGCCACACTAAGCGGTCTTGAGGTCGAATACGCCATCGCGCTCATCTACAGCAGCGAGGCTGGAAAGCGCGAGGCCGTGCTCTCGTTCGACATTGGCCAGGGAACCCAGGATCTTGGATTCCGTGCCGAAGTGCCGGTGCTGCTGGACGTGCGTCCGGCGGTGATCGTGAAGCTTGAGGTCAGGGACTTCGACGGCCAGCCAACGACCGCACGGCTGACATTCTCCGACTCACGCGGCCACGTCTTTCCGCCGCAGGCACGGCGGCTCGCGCCGGATTTCTTTTTCCAAAAACACATCTACCGCGCGGACGGCGGCACCGTGCTGCTGCCGCCGGGAGGGTTCATGATGGAGGCTTCCCGCGGGCCTGAATACCGCACCCTGCGGCGACAGGTGACCATTCCTGCGGCAAAGGAAACGCAGCTCGCGGTGAAACTTGAGCGCTGGATCAATGCGGCGGACTTCGGCTATTACAGCGGCGATCATCACATTCACGCCGCCGGCTGCGCGCACTACACCTCGCCCTCCGTTGGCGTGGAACCCGCGCACATGTTTGCCCAGGTGAAGGGCGAAGGCTTGAACGTCGGCTGCGTGCTCACCTGGGGTTACGGCTTCGAGCATCAGCGGCCATTCTTTGGCGGTGCCGCGCATCCGCTCAGCGAGCCGCACACCCTGCTGCGCTATGACATGGAGGTGAGCGGCTTCGGCTCCGCCGCGCTCGGTCACGTGTGCCTGCTGAATTTGCGCGAGCTCGTGTATCCGGGAGCCGACGGCACCAAAGGCTGGCCGACCTGGACCACGCCTGCCTTGCGCTGGGCCAAGAAGCAGGGCGGTTTCACCGGCTACCCGCACTCCGGCAGCGGCATGCAGGTGACTGCGGACACGGCCGCGAAACGCATGATCGAGCTGAACGATGCCAACAAGGACATGCGGCTCACGCCGGATGAAACGGCGGACACGGTGCTGCCCGAGTTGTTTGAAACGATCGACGCGGATCACGATGGCGGCCTGAACGCGTACGAGCTGATCTCAAGCCACGAGCGCGTGATTGATGTGCTGCCAAACGTGGCGGTTCCCGATGCCGGTGGTCATGAAATCTTTGTCAGCACCGCGCATGGCGCCTGTGATTTCATCAGCGCGATGGACACCGCGCGGCTGCTGGAGTGGAACGCCTGGTATCACCTGATGAACTGCGGCCTGCCGCTGAAGTGTGCGGGTGAAACGGACTACCCGTGCATGAGCGGCACACGCGTCGGTCAGGGTCGCACCTACGTGCAGCTCGGCAGCGTCGAGAAACTCGACTTCGCCCAATGGTGTGAGGGACTGGCCCGCGGCCGCAGTTATGTCAGCGACGGCTACGCGCACGCGCCGAGCTTTAGCGTCGATGGCAAGGCTGCGGGCGATGAAGTGCGGCTCGCGCAAGCCGGTCGTGTGACGATCCGCAGCAAGGTGGCCTTCAGTTCCGAGACACCTCTGGAGATCGCCTATGGCGGCGCGATTCCCGTTGGCGGCAATCGTTTGGTCGGTGACACCGTTCGCCACCACGACACGACCGGCGCCAAACCCTTCGCCGGCGGCAAACGCAAGGTCGAACTGATCGTCAACGGCATCGTGGCCGGGTCACGCGACATCCCTGCGGACGATCAATTGCACGAGGTGACATTCACCACCGTCATCGCCCGCAGCAGCTGGGTGGCGCTGCGTCAGTTTCCACAGCTCCACACCAATCCCGTCAATGTCATCATCGCCGGCCAGCCCATCCGCGCCTCGCGCCAGAGCGCGCTCTGGTGCATCGCCTGCATTGATCAGCTCTGGCGGGTGCGTGAAAAAAACATCCTGCCCGCAGAGCGCGAAGAAGCGAAGCGCACCTTTGAAGCCGCCAAAGAGATTTACCGCCGCCGTGCCGCGGAGGCTCCCGCGGGAAGCTGACAGGAATCCATCCCGGAATCACCAATCCTCATGCAATCCAACCGCAGCAGCATCACCAGGCGCAGGCTTCTCAAAGTCTCCACCGGCGCGCTCCTTGCCGGAGCGGCCAGCCTTCCGGCCGCCGGGCCGAACAAGAAGCGTGTCATCATCATCGGCGGCGGCATCGGTGGATTGAGCTGCGCCTATGACCTGATGGAGCGCGGGCATGACGTCACCGTGCTGGAGGCCTCTCGGCGCACGGGCGGACATGTGAAGACCATCCATGATCCACTGCCCGATGGCCTGTATGCCGATGTCGGCGCGGAGCAGTTCACCAATCCGGGTTACGATACCTATCGCGAATGGGTGCGGAAATTTGACCTGCCCGTGCTGGCCTATGAGCGGCGGAGAAACATGTTTGCCAACGTGCGCGGCCAGTGGCGCACCGAAGCAGAACTGGCGGACGCCGCGACGCAGCGCGGGTTCGGCTTCAATGAGCGCGAGGTCGCCTTCATGCAGGAGCATGGCTGGAAGGAGATGTCCCGCCTGTTCTTTGGCCCGATGGCGGAGAAGTTCAAAGACGAGTATCAGCCCTTTGGCCTTGGTTTGGATGACCTCGATCACGTCCTGCTGGGCGACTGGCTTGCGGAGCAGGGCGCTTCCGAAACAGCGCGCGGTTTCTGCGGCGGTTCACGACTCAGCAGCCGGGACAAGCCCGCAACCGCGAGCGATGTCTCCGCGCTCTACCGCATCTGGCAGGAATCCATCGTGAAGCTGCGCGGCCTGCCCGTGTTCAAGCGCGAGGTGTTCCGACTCAAAGGCGGCAACCAACTTTTGCCCGACACCTTCGCGCAAGGGCTCGGTGACCGGATCCGCAGAAACTGCCCGGTGACGTCGCTTGAGCATGACGCGGGCGGCGTCACCGTCACCTTCACCGAAGGCCCGGACAAAAAAGCACAAACCTTGAAGGCTGATCACGCCGTGCTCTGCGTCTCACCGCTCGTGCTGCCCGGCATTCAGATTTCACCCGCCTGGCCGGCGGCGAAAAAATTCGCGCTCGAACACACCCCGATGGGCATGCAATCGCGCATCGTGCTGCAGGCGAAGACGCGCTTCTGGGAAGGTGACAGCGTCCCCAGCATCAACTTTGAAACCGGCAACTCCACCATGGGCCTGGTCTATGAGTGCGCCCATGAGGTCGCGGGCGAAAGCTGCGTGCTCATGGGCAGCGGCCCGCCCGCGCTCTCAGCGGAAGACGCGCTCGCCGCTTTCCGCCGGTTTTATCCCGGCAGGCATCCGGACAGCATCCAGCAAGCCATCGTGCATCAGTGGTGGAAGGAAGAACCGTACGCCGTCGGTTGCGAGCGCCATCCGTTCGAGTTCGGCAAGCTCGCGCAATTCTGGCCGCACCTCATCCAACCGATTGGCCGCGTCCACTTCGCCGGAGCCGCATTCGACAATCTCCCCTGGGGCCAGGATGCCGCCACCCGATCCGCCCGCCGCGTGGTAAAGGCGATTGATGCAGCGTGAACTTCAAGCCCGAGTTGAGGTTCAGGGTTGAGCGCTGAGTTTGCGATTTTTGCGTTTCATCCAGCTCTCTTCAATCATGGCGACAGTGCTAAGTGACTGGCATCTTTTTTGGAGGCAGGGTTTCAAAGATGGAATCCCGCAGCACATCCACATGGTAGCCGTGGCGGAGATGGAAGGCGCCGGACTCGCCGAGCGACTCATGAATCATGAGCGCCGTGGTTTCATCAAAGGGCTGCGGGCAGAGGTCGGCATCGTAGGTGGCAGTGAGAGGCTCCGCGTCCTCCCCCAGTTCAGGAAAAGACGCCAGTAGGGAGGCGGAGCCCAGCACGATGACCTGACAATCCTCAGCGAGAGTGCGCACGGACCGAACCAAATGTTGGAGGGAGACCAGATTCATGCCGAAAGAGCAGGCTTGGGGAAGGGTCCCCCGACGAAGGGCGAGCAGGAGCGGAGCTGATCCTGATGCGCATCGGTGGGTGGATGGCGCAGCGCCTCCAGCAGCGCCTCACGTTTCGCCGGTTCCTGGCAGCCTTGCTGCAACCACTGTTGCCACTCCAGCAGTGGCGCGGGGTGCAAACGGCCCTGAGACAGCCAGCGCTCAATGTTCGCCCGCGCCCACTCCCAGGCCTCGGGCTGCGCCTCCAGCACTGCGGCGATGCGCCGCCAGCGCACCAGCGGGTCGCTGCGGAAGCAATGAAAATCAGAGGCGTTCATGACGGCGGGCATGTTTGAAAGAACCGGAGAATAAGCCGCACATACGCTCACAGCAACCCCGGTCTCCCGATGAGGAGTTCCTGCATCAGGGGCTGCTTGAGGGCACGGCCTTTTCTCGCCGCCGCTTCAGCAACGCCCGCCCGCTCATGTTGCCGAGGTGACACCACGGTAGCTCATCACCAAACTCCCGCAGCTTCAGGAA
>CAJCCF010000593.1 GCA_903960845.1 uncultured Verrucomicrobiota bacterium
CCGGTGGAAAACGTGAGTTGGGACGATGCGCAGTCATTTATCGCCAAGCTCAACGACAAGCAGATTCTGCCGCAAGGATGGAAGTTCGCCCTACCCACGGAGGCGCAGTGGGAATACGCCTGCCGCGCCGAAGAAAAGGGACCATATTCAGGCGGCAGCCTAGATGAGGTTGGCTGGTATGATGACAACAGTGAAAGTAAAACTCACGAGGTGGGCCAGAAGAAGCCAAATGCATGGGGACTGCATGACATGCACGGCAATGTGTATGAGTGGTGCGCTGATTGGTATAATGACACACTGCAAGGTGGAGTGGATCCCACAGGGCTGTCATCGGGCGACAGCCGCGTGTCCCGCGGCGGCTCTTGGTACTACTACGCCTCCTTCTGCCGTGCCGCCCACCGCGTCAGGCACTCCCCGGGCTACCGCATCAACGACCTGGGCTTCCGCCCCGCCCTAGTTCCATCCAAGTGAAGCGATTTGGATTGATTATCATCATTACAACATGACGCTCGTAGTCATGGCTACTCTACTACAATAACTCTCAGCGCTTTCTTCCCTTCACTCGTCCGAAGGAAAGATTTGCGTGTGCTAAGGGTTAGGGTTTGTTCGAGGTAACATCGCTTTAAACGGTGGTGATTCAGACGCTACGATTCTTATCATGATCTCCTTTTTACGCCTTGCTCATCCTCTGCTCATTCTGGCTTGTTTGTCCCTTGCCATGGCCGCCTGCAGCAAAAAGCCTGCGCTGATCAATGGGCAGGTTTTTGTGGTGACGAAGGGTGGCGAAAACATCAAGATGGGAGCGGTGCCAGTGCGTGTGATTCCGGAGGAGCAGTTCAAAGAGATCGCGCGGACGACGGCAACGGCCATTGAACGCCAACAAGCCCTCGAAGACGAGCACCGAGCAGGCATGAAGGCCAAAGATCAACTGCTGGAAGAACTTGAGCAGATGAAGCCGAAGGACCTTGCCGTGCCAGCGCTGGAGGCCCTGCTTCAAGAAGTGCGCGAAGAACAAGGGATTGAGGGGATGCGAGGTCCATCAAGCACCCTCTGGGTGGAGGCCTTTGCCAGTGCCTTACCTCCGACTCAGATTCAAACCGATGCGGATGGCCGCTTCACCGCTGAGGTGGCTTCCAAGGTTTGGCTCGTGGCCGTCGGTCAGCGCCATTCGGCTGGCAATACGGAGGAATACCTTTGGGTGCAGCCTTATGAACCACCTCAGGAAGGCCTACCGCAGCCGATCCTCATTTCAAACCGCGATAACATGTCAGTGAAAGAGGAGTTCTATACATTGGTCGCTGCACTGCTTGGTAAGCAAACGTCTTTGATTGTAAGCACCCAAGCAAAGCCAACTGACGCAGTGATTCAATGGGCTTCTAAGATCAGGGAGCAAGCAAGCAAAAAGGTGGCTGAAGCAATGGCGAAAGCGGAAGCGGAGCTCAAGGAGCGGGAGCGGTTGGTCGCTGAGGCTAAGGCGAAAGTTATTGCGGAGCAAAGGGAACGCGAGCGTATCGCAGCTGTAGTGAAGTCAGATCCGAGACAGCTGCAAACTTCAAATCTTGGATCAAAGATTGATTTGCCGATTTCATCGGAGGTCTGGCAAATGTTTTGTTTTATTGCTTCAGGTTCCTTCACGATGGGAAGCCCTGAGAGCGAGGATGGCCGCGGCGATAATGAAAATCAGGTGGAAGTCACCCTGAGCCAACCGTTCTGGCTAGCAAAGACTGAGGTGACACAGGCGCAGTGGGAGGCGGTGATGGGTAGCAATCCGAGTCAATTCAAGGGAGCCAATCTTCCGGTGGAAAACGTGAGTTGGGACGATGCGCA
>CAJCCF010000594.1 GCA_903960845.1 uncultured Verrucomicrobiota bacterium
CAGGTAAGAGAGTTTCATGCGCCCTTCACCAAGCCCGCGGCCTTCCAATCCGCCGGAACCAAAGGCAAGCCATGAGACCCACTGCTGCAGACCGATGCCGTCCTTGTATTTTTCCAGATTAGTGATTGCCATGACACGCTCAAAGCGGTTCGGCGCAAACGTGATGCCAACCAAGAGTGCGGCAATGCCGGAACCGCCAACGAGTCCAAGATGAATAAACCGTGTGCCGGCCACAAACATGATGCCAACCCCGGCAGCAGCTGCCACGGAGGCATTACCCAGATCGACTTCACCACCGATGAGGACGACGATGCAGCCAAGGATGAGTCCGGGCAGCACAAGCCCGTGTTTGATCGTGCGTTCCAGCTTCTCATGCTGCGCAAACCAGGCCGCCATGGCAATGATGAGCGCGATTTTAGCGAACTCGGAAGGCTGCACACGCATCGAGCCGAACCCGACCCAGCGCGACGCACCATTCACGCGCGAGGCAATGATCGGTTTGTAACCAAGCATCTGAGCCAAGTGCCATTCGTAGCAAAGCAGCAGTGAAAAAACCGCAGCACCGAACAAATACCAGCGCCAGCGGAACCAGCGATTGTAGTCCATCAGCGCCGTGGCGATGCAGGCGACAAGGGAAACTCCGAGCCACACAATCTGCTTCCAGACAGTCACATATTCCTCACCCCCGCCTTCACGCGTAAAAAAGCTCGTGCTTGCCAGCATGGTGATGCCGAGACTGATGAGCAGAGCCACCGCCAGAAGGAGAAAGAGGACGGAGCGTCTAGCCATGATCAGTTGGTGGGCACAACGAACATTCAACGGTCAAGGTCGAACAACGGAGTCGGTGGATTGGCGGTTCGCAGTTCAAATATTCAAATGGGCGTTCAACATTCGATGCCGGGCCGCCGCTCAGGGTTTCGATGGAATGACGAGCTTGGCTCCGACGCGTAAAGTTTCAGCTTTGATGTTCTTGTTCGCTGCCTGAAGCGTCTTCAAGCTGATGCCGTTGCGGATGGCAATGCCGTAAAGGGTGTCGTTAGGCTTGACCATGTACACTTTGGAACCCACAGGCTCCGCCAGGTCTTTTCCGGCAGGAGGGGATTCGGCCATCTTTTCGAAACCAGGCAAAGAGTCACGACTCACAGCGATTGCTTTCGGCACGGCGACCTCGGCTTTGGATTCGTTTCTTGGCTCCACCTTAGGCCCGCCCCGAGGCTCACCTCGTGGTTCGCCTCTAGGCTCTGCCTTTGCCTCGACTTTCGGCAAAGCGTCCGCCACGGAAGACACCTTTTTGAGTGGTGCGGCAGGTGGCGTTTCTTCGATAATCAACGGCATTTCCTTTTTCACCACGGCCACGGCGGGAATACCCACCGCTTCCTTGGTCAGGCTTGGGGGTGGGGTGTTCTGGATCGTTGGCACAACAATCACCGGGCTGACGCCTGGAGTTGCAGCCAGATCATTTTCGATGGTGGGCTTGAAGGAGAAAGTTTGCTCACCGGGAGCGGTCAGCGAGATGGCTGATTCTGAGCCGGAGATGCTGACAACGGCTGGTGCTGATACGGGTGACTTCACCGGTGCTTTTGCTGACGCTTCCACTGGTGTCGAAACCGGCATTGGTGCTGGTCTGGACAATTCACCGCCGGCATCCGCCACACTGACGCCCACCGCCTTGACAACGGGCTGCTTGGGATAGCGGATGATGGAGTTCGCCTCCAGCTGGGTGCCCTTGTCGAGCATGTTCATTCGAATCAGCACTTCCTCGGTCACGCCGAGCTTTCTTGCCACGCTTGAGATCGAATCACCTGAGCGCCACTCATAGGTCGAGCAGTCTTCGATGGGAATCTGTGACCGGGCGGCAACAGAGTTCACCGCAGGTTTGGGCATGCTGCTGGAACTGAAAGAAGGGGCGATGCTGTTCTCGATCGAGGCGGGCAGCGGTTCATCGCCATTAAACCAGTCGTAAATCACGATCCCGCCGATGCCGACAACATGGATCAGCAGCAAAAACACAAAGGTGCGCGCCATGTTCGTGTTTGGCTCATGCTGGTTCCAAACGGCTTCCACGTTGACCATGGCAACCCGGTGCTTGTGCTTCTCCGCCCCGGGAATGTTGAGGAGCAGCTTGTCAGTCGATTTTTTGCTCATGGTGGTGGTCGTGCTGTCGGTTGCAATGTGATTTAGGAGAGGGCGTTCACCGCCGCTCGGAAAACTTCCCCGCGTTGGCCATAACCGGTGTACATATCAAAGGATGAGGTGCCAGGACTGAGGATGATACTATCCCCGGACTCTGACAACTCAAACGCTATACGAACGGCGTCGGCCATATCAATGGCGATATGGCATGGCAGCAAATCAGAAAACGTGTCGTGCAATTGCCTCCGGATCTCACCGATGAGAACCATGGCGCGCACCTGGCCTTTTAGCGCCGAACGCAGCGGCGTGTAGTCGAGTTGTTTGTCCTTGCCTCCGGCGATGAGGACAATGGGCCGGTCCATGGAGCCGATGCAGGCCTCCAGCGCATGCAGGTTTGTGGCTTTGGAATCGTTGATAAACTCGCGACCGTGCAACTCGCGCACCAACTCACAACGGTGGGCGGCGGGCACGTAGCTGGAGACTGCGCTCAGCATCTCGGGATAGGGGAGGCCGAAAACACAGCAGGCCATCATGGCCGCGAGGATGTTCTCCATGTTGTGTCGCCCGCGCAGACGGATGGAGGAGGCATCACCAATCTGCTGGCCGTCGATGAAAAACTGACCGTTCGAGTAGGTGCCGTCAGCCGCAGCGCCGCTGGCTGAGAACGTGAGCCGGCGTGCGGCGCCCGATAAGACGGACTCCCCTGCCCTGATGATGGCTGTGTCGCTGGCGGTCATGTTCTCGAAAATACGCGCCTTGGCGGAGAAGTATTCCCCCACACTTGGATAACGATCAAGATGATCGGGGGCGAAATTCAGCCACAAGGTTACCCCGGCACGGAAGTTCCGGATGGTTTCAAGCTGAAAACTGCTGACTTCAAGAGCCAGCACATCGTAATGCTCACCGCTGGCAACCACCTCACTCAGCGAGATGCCATGATTACCGCAGGGGATCGATCTGCGCCCGCAAGCCCCAAAAATATGGGCAATCAGCTCCGTGCAGGTGCTCTTGCCGTTGGTGCCGGTGATGGCCACCATGGGCATGTCGGTGAGATTGAAGGCAAACTCCATCTCGCCATCCAATGGCACACCTGCATCCGTGAATTTTTTTGGAAAAGGCCAGCCTGCATCAAGTCCGGGGCTGATGATGACTCGCTGATATTGACCGGGGCTCACCACGAGGTCTCGAGCCTGCTGTCCACTGACAGTGGGAAAGCTCTCAGCATGGAGCTTATCCAGGGCGCCTTGAATCTTCACCGGATCTCCCTCATCAAACACGGTCACGTCGGCACCGTGCATTCGCGCCAGACGCGCAGCACCGAGCCCGCTGCGACCGGCACCGAGAATGGCGAAATGTTGTCCCGTGAAAAGTGGCATGATCAACGAAGCTTCAATGTGGCAAGACCAAGTAACGCGAAGAGGAGAGACAGAATCCAAAAGCGGACGATGACCTG
>CAJCCF010000595.1 GCA_903960845.1 uncultured Verrucomicrobiota bacterium
GACCGACCATGAGGATGCGCTGCGGCGGGCTCAGATCCAGATCGGTGGCTCCACCACCGAGAATCTTCGCCAGCTCATCGTTGAAGATTTTCACGATCTGCTGACCGGGGCTCACGTTTTTGAGCACCTCTTCGCCCAGCGCACGTTCCTTGATCGCTTCGATCAGATCCTTGGCCACTTTGAAATCCACATCCGCCTCCAGCAACGCCAGCCGGATTTCCCGCATGGCATCGGCCACATTGGATTCGCTGATTTTGCCCAGGCCGCGCAGCTTGCGGAAGGTTTCTTCGAGTTTGTCGGTGAGAAGGGAGAACATGAGAAAAGGTGGTTAGTAGTGAGTGCTGATGAATCAGTCTGCAAGCGTGAGAAGCGTTCAGACCGGCGGGCAGAAGTTCATCAGCTCGATCTCGAATGCGTGTTTCTTTTCCGGCTGAACTTCGACGACGGTGATGCTGCCGTACTCAATGTTAAAATGGGCCATGTGTCTGAGCGGTTGGCCGAGCATGAGGGCCAGAATCACGCGGATGATGCCACCGTGACAAAAGACGGCGACGCTCCGGTGCGGGTTGTCGTGAAGGATTTTCAGCAGGGCGGGCTGCACGCGGTGCTCCAACTCGGCCGCCGATTCGCCATTGGGGATGCCTTTGTCCTCAATGATCTCCAGCCAGTCAAAGGCGCTGACGCCGAAGTGCTCCTGCACGCCGTCCCAGCGATAACCGGTCCAGTCGCCAAAATCGACCTCACGCAGGCTGGGGATGATTGTTGGCTTGAGATCACGCTGCCCAGCGAGCGGGGCAAGCGTCTGCTGCACGCGAAGCATGGGGCTGGCGTAGATGGCGTCAATTTTGGCGTCGGCCAGCCAGTCTGCAATGGCCTTCGCGTGCTTCATTCCGAGAGGTGACAGGCCCATGTCGATGCGGCTGCCGCCGAAGATCTTATGATAGCGCTCTTCAACCTCACCATGACGGATGAGATAAAGCTGGGTGGGATGATTCGGGAGGTGGGATTTCAAAGCGGCTTTTAATGGCCCATGGAAGCCGCCGCGGCAAGTCTGCACACACTCCGGCGGGCGCGGCTAAGCGAGTTCCACCACAATGGCGGTGCAGTTGTCGCGCCCGGATTCGGCGACGGCTTGCTCGACGATTTTGAGGGCCTTGGGTTTGTCCGGGGACGGTGAGGTGACATGTTCCAGCAGTCGCGCGTCCCAGAGACCATCCACCACGCCGTCGCTGCAGAGCAGGAAACGGTCACCGGCGTGGCAACTCACGGCGCCGATGTGCGGAGTCACTGAACGGCGGCCGGCGCCGAGAACCTGGTTGAGAATGTTCTTCGTCGGGTGGCTGCGCGCCTCGCGCTCGTTGAGTTGGCCATTCCGCCTCAGCCAGCCAACGTGGCTGTGATCGTGAGTGACCTGGGTGATACCACCGCTGGCGGGCAGGTAGTAGATGCGACTGTCGCCAACGTGGACAAAGTGCATCCAGCCGGGAGAAAAGCAGGCAAGGCTGAGTGTGGCGCCCATGCCGTTGCATTCGCTGTAGCTGCTGCCGAGACGGTTCAGTTCGGCGTGCACATGCAGGCAAATCTCCTCCAGCACATCGCCAAAGCCTGCGCCGAGTCCCTGCGCGGCAAGTTTGTAGGCGCGCGGCATGAGCCGGGTGATTTTTTCGACCGCCGTTTTGCTGGCGAACTCGCCTGATTTTGCGCCTCCCATGCCATCGCTCACGGCAAAAACGAAATCGCCCTGGGTCAGTGATGATTCGCCGATCTTGCCAAGATAGCGCACCTCGTTGGCATCGTAAGTTAGGGCCAGAAAGGCATCCTCGTTGTTTCTGCGGACACGTCCGACATGCGTCATGCCGGACCAGGAGAGGTTCAGCGGCGGAGCAGGATCGGTGGAGTCTGGGGCGGGTGTCACAGGAAAGGGGGCAGCTTGGCGCAAAAAGAGGCGGTGAGGCAAGCCTGCGCTTTCTCTCACGGCCTCTTTGGCAAACGGGGTTGCTGGATCGACTAGGTCGTTTCCAGGCCGCGAGCCATCACCACCTTGCCGGTGCGCACGGTTTCGACGATCTCGAATTTGCTGAGCAGACGGACGGATGCGTCCAGCTTGTCGGTGTTGCCGCTGATCATGACGATGAGGCTGTCTTCCTGAAGATCGACGGTCTTGCCGTTGTAGTGCTCGACGATTTGCAGCACCTCGGTGCGCTGGGCTGGATTGGCGGCGACTTTGATCAGCACGAGTTCCTTGGACACGGCGTCGATGTCGGTGTGTTCGGTGCAGTGCATGACGTCGATCAGTTTGTTCACCTGCATGATGATCTGGTGCAGGCCTTCGGGATGGCCGCTGATGCCGATGGTCATGCGGCTGAAGCGTGGATCACGCGTCTGGGAGACAACGAGTGATTCGATGTTGAACCCGCGACGGCTGAACACGGCGCAAATGCGACCGAGGACGCCGGGCTGGTTGTTCACCATGACGCTGAGGGTGTGGATGTTGATGATGTCAGCCAGTGCGGAGGGCTTTTTATCTGTGGTGGCAGGGATGCGTTCGCTCATGATGTTAGGTGTGTAGAGTGGTTAGTTTTTAGTGCTTAGCTTAAAGAGATCAGGCTCTGAGTCGGATGATTTAGCGCGAACCGCGGTTGGTTTGACGCGTTTCTTTTTCGGTGTGGCGGTTGGTGGATTTGACAGGCGTTTTTCTGCGATCTGGATGTAATTGGAATCGCGCTCGATGCCAAGCCATCGCCGGTTCAGGCGTTTGGCGGAGGCGGCGGTGGTGCCTGAACCGAGAAAGGGATCGATCACGAGATCACCCTCGTCGGTCGAGCAGAGGATGAATTTATCGATAAGGTCGATGGGCTTCTGGCTCGGGTGTCCGCATTTTTCTTTCGAGGTGCCTTTGAGACTGGAGACTCTGAGGATGTTGGTGGCGAACTTTCCTTTCTCCAAATGCATGCGGCGCGCTTCCATGTCCTTGTAGCGACTGTCACTCATGTAGGCATGGATAGTCCTGGAATCATAGGGTATGCGGACCGCATCCTTGTTGAACTTGGCGTGCTCACCCTTACGCAAGACGAGCACCATTTCGTACTGCGGTGTGAAGCTGTCGCGGCGCTCATTGTAGCCCACGGCACGATCCCAGATGATGAGGTCGTGAAATTGATGCTGCAGGGTGAGCCGTGACATGAGGTGGATGAAAGTGTGCTCGCGCTTTCCTAGTTGCCCAAAGATGAAACAGAGGCCGTCGGCGCGCAGGACACGCATGGATTCAGCGACCCACGCATCGCACCAGGCGAGGTAGTCGGCGGCTGTTTTCCATTGTGTGTCCCAGGCTTCATTTTCGAGAACGTTGAAGTAAGGCGGATCGGCGATGATGGCTTGAGCGACAGCGTCGGGGAGTTTGATGAGCTCCGCGAGCGTGTCGCCTTGGATGATTCGGTTGAGTTTCATCGCCATCATCAAGCAGGGGAAGCCCAGGCTCTAAAGCCGGGCTGCGGATGCTAGGTCGAACCGGTGGGTTTTTCCATCTTATGCTTCGGTGCTTCGATGATCATGTCTTCGAGCGCGGCTCCCGGTGGGATCATGGGGAAGACGTTTTCGTACTTGATACACTCGGCTTCAATGATGCAGGGGCCGTCGTTGTAATCGAGAGCCTGCTGGAGCACTCTCTCCACGTCAGCCGGGCGGCGGATGTGGAAGCCTTTGATGCCGTAGGCTTCACCCAGCTTCACGAAGTCAGGGTTGCCGAGCAGATCCACGCCGCTTTCACGGTTATCGAAGAAGAGTTCCTGCCACTGGCGCACCATGCCGAGGTAGCTGTTATTGAGGATGATGATCTTGATCGGCAGCTTGTGGATGGCGGCTGTGGCGAGTTCAAAGAGGGTCATCTGGAAACCGCCGTCGCCGGAGATGGACACCACCAGCTTACCGGGGCAGGCGAGCTGGGCGCCAATGGCCGCAGGGAAACCAAAGCCCATGGTGCCGGCGCCGCCGGAACTGATCCAGTGGTAGCTGCTGTCGTTCTTGTAGAATTGCGCGGCCCACATCTGATGCTGGCCCACGTCGGTCGTCACGATCGCCTTGCCCTTGGTCACGTTGTAGAGCTCGTCGATGACCTGCTGCATGCGCAGGCCGCCCTGCTTCTTGTAGGTGAGGGGGAACTTCTTTTTGTAGCCGTCGAGCGTGGCCAGCCAGTCTTCGGTCGGAAGTTTCTCGATCAGTGGCAGGAGGTCGCTGAGGGCTGCTTTCGCATCGCCTTTGATCATCACGTCCACCTTGATCATTTTGTTAAACTCAGCCGCGTCGATGTCGATGTGGATGAGTTTGGCATTGCGGCCAAACATGTTCGGCTTGCCGATGATGCGGTCATCAAAGCGTGAACCGACATTGAAGATGAGGTCAGCTTCGCAGATGGCCTTGTTGGCATAAGCGGTGCCGTGCATGCCGATCATGCCGAGGGAAAGCGCGTGCGTTTCCGGGAACACGCCTTTGCCGAGCAGGGTGGTCGTCACGGGGCAGCCGAGGGTTTCGGCCATCATGAGGAGTTCCTTGTCGGCACGGGCGATCATGGCTCCCTGACCGGCGAGGATGATTGGGCGTTTGGCACCTGCGATCAGACGTGCAGCTTCTTTGATGCCGGTCTGGTCGATCTTGAAAGCCTCTTCGGGATGATAGCCTGGGAGGTCCATCGGTTCGTCAAAGTTGCCGGTAAACGGAGCCTGGCTCTTGTCTTTCGGGATGTCGATCAACACCGGACCTGGACGGCCCGTCGTGGCGATGTGGTAAGCTTCGCGTGCGATGCGGGGCAGGGAATTGGTCTCTTTGATGAGATAGTTGTGTTTAACAACAGGGGCCGTGATGTTGAAAATGTCCGCTTCCTGGAAGGCGTCTTTGCCCAGCATCCAGCTCACGGTTTGGCCGCAAAGCACGATCATTGGCACGCTGTCCATCATGGCCGTCATCAGGCCGGTGATGGTATTGCCGGCACCAGGGCCGGAAGTCACCAGCACCACAGCAGGCTTGCCGGTGGCGCGGGCATAACCGTCAGCCATGTGAACGGCTCCCTGCTCATGGCGGACGAGGACGAATTTCATGTTCGTCTTCATCGTTTCCAATGCGTCGAAAATTGGAATGGCTGCTCCGCCGGAGTAACCGAAGACATACTCGATACCGAGGTCTCCGAGGGTTTTAATAAGCGCCTGTGCGCCGTCCATTTTAATGTCGCTCATGATGTTTTGGGTGAAAATTGAGGTTTCAGTGGTCAAATTAGATGCGAAAGCTGTTGAGGCAATTGAAAGTTTGGGTTTTTGGGGTCAAATTTATGAAATCGAGTTGATTGATGGTTTGAAAATGGCAATTAAAACGACAAAACTCGGTTGTTGCGTCTGATTTGACGAAAAAGTTTAGTGTTTTTTGTCAAAGATGACGCCCGCCTGCTGGGGCGAGCTTGCGGATTGGCGTTGCACCAACCTTCTGGACACCTCCCATGCCCGGGTTCCAGGCCCGGCTTGGGTGAATTATCTCACCAGCATTTCTGCTCCACGATAAACCACCCGCTCAATCATGCCTTGGAGAGTCTTGTCGAGGAAGGGGGTGTTGATGCTCTTCGACTTCATGAAGTCGCGGGTGAAGGTGGTGGTGCGGGCAGGATTGAAGAGGATGAATTCGGCGAGGCCGCCTTCTTTGACCGGCACCGGCTCGAGTTTCATGACGCGGCGGGGCTCGGCGGAGTAACGCTTGACGATGAGATCCCAGCCGAAGACGCCTTTGGAGATGTAACGGTCGTGGAGTGACACGAGAGCGGTCTCCAGTCCGGTGATGCCGAAGGGGGCGCTGGCGAAATCCTGGCGCTTTTCAAACGGGGTGTGCGGGGCGTGATCGGTGGCGATGACGTCGAACCAGCCATCGATGAGGCCTTGCAGCAGGAGCGCGTTGTCCTCCCTGGTGCGCAGCGGTGGGTTCATTTTGTAGTTCGTATCGTAGTCGCCGATGTCCTCGTGGCTGAACATGAGGTGGTGCGGGGCGATTTCGCAGGTGACTCGGATGCCGCGATCTTTGGCGCGCTTGATGGTCCTCATGCCCTCAGCGGTAGTGACATGCTGGATGTTCAGGTGCACCCCGGTGAACTGAGCCAGTCGGATGTCACGTGAGATGCAGATTTCCTCGCTGATGCTCGGGATGCCCGGCAGGCCGAGAGCGTAGCTGATTTTGCCTTCATGCATGCAGCCTTTGCCGCTGAGTTCCTTGACCTCACAATGGCTGGCGAGGGGGAGATCAAAATCCCGGGCATACTCCATGGCGCGCCGCAGAACCTGGGGATTGTCGACGGGAAAGCCGTCGTCGGTCAGCATGACGCAACCAGCCGCTTTCATCCCGGCGATTCCGGCGAGTTCTTCACCTTTGCGCCCTTTGGTGATGGCGCCTGTGGTGTAGATGCCGGCTCCAATGCGTGTGCGGCGTGCGCTTTCAAGAACGGTGCGCACGACGCCTGCGTTGTCGATGGCGGGGGCGGTGTTTGGCATCATGACAAAGCCGGTGACGCCGCCATTGATCGCGGCCTCGGCGCATGTGGCGATGTTTTCTTTGTCCTCCTGACCGGGTTCGCGGGCGTGAACATGGATGTCGAAGAGCGATGGCAGGAGGATGCGACCTGTGCAGTCGATGACCTCGCAGTCGCTGACCCCCGTCATCTCCGGGGCGATACCGATGATGCGATCTCCGTCCACAAGCACGTCCGCGTGCAGAAGTTTTGGAGAATCTTCAGAAGCAATCTGGGCGTGGCGGTAGAGGCGTTTCATACGGATGGCAGGTCACCCATGATGTCGAATGCAGCGATAGAGGCAAGATGATGTATGGACATAGCCTGCAGGGGACGTACTGAGGGGTGTTCATGTTCCGCCTCTTTCCTCTACTCCTATTTGTTTGGGTGCTCAATTCCTGTGAGCGTCCGCCTCAGGCACCTGCACCAGTTTCTCCGCCCTCCCCGGTGACAGTATCCAGGCCGCTTGGCGTCGAAATGGTGGAATGGGATGAGTTCATCGGCCGGTTGGAAGCCCCTGCATCCGTTGAGATCCGGGCACGTGTGTCGGGCTATCTGGAGAAGATTCACTTTAAAGAGGGCAGTGATGTCAAGGCGGGTGATCTGCTCATCACCATCGATCCGCGTCCCTATCAGGCCGTCGTGGATCGCACTCAGGCTGACTTTGAGCGGGCGCAGGTTCATGTGGAGCTTGCCAGGATGGAGGCAAAGCGTGCCAAGGCGTTGATTGAGTCCAAAGCCATCGCTGTTGAAGAGATTGAGCAGCGTAATCAAGCTCTTGCCGAGGCTGAGGCTGGACTTCGATCCGCTCGAGCCACCCTGGAGACGTCCACGCTGGACTTAGAGTTCACACAGCTCAAGTCGCCCATCACTGGCCGGGTCGGTCAGGCTCTTGTGACGGAGGGTAACCTAGTCAGCGGTGGCAGCAACAACTCGAATGCGACGGTGCTGACAAACATTGTCTCGGTGGACCCGATCCATTGTTATCTCGATGTTGATGAGCAGAGCGCGTTGAAATACCGCGAACTTCGTCGCCTCGGTAAGCGTGCAAGTGCGTTGGATCAGGAGATTGTTGCCGAGATGGGTCTTGCGAATGAGCAGGGCTTCCCGCACAAGGGCGTCATCGATTTTGTGGACAACCGGCTTGATCCCAGCACGGGGGTCATTCGTTCCCGCGCTGTATTCGCCAATCCGGGCGGAGCCATGGCACCAGGATTTTTTGCCCGCGTGAGAATTCCGGGAAGTGGCAAATACGGTGCCCTGCTTGTGCGCGACAATGCGGTCGGCAGTGATCAGGGGAAACCATTTCTTTTTGTCGTCGGGGCAGACAAGGTCGTGAAACAAGTCCCTGTCGAAATCGGACCATTGCATGCAGGTCTCCGTGTTGTGAAAAGCGGTATCACCAAGGATGATCTCGTCATCGTGGACGGGGTAGCTCTGGTTCGAAATGGAGTCCGGGTGGATGTGAAAAGTGAGATGCCAATGAGTTTAGTAACCCCCCCCGTCGCGAAGTAGGAGCCCGCCATGAACATTGCCCGCTTTTTCGTGGATCGGCCCATCTTTGCCACGGTCCTCAGCATCGTCATCACCCTGCTTGGAGGGTTGTCCTATTTCGGGCTGGCTGTGAATCAGTATCCCGATGTCGTGCCCCCGACGGTCGTTGTCAGCGCCACCTATCCGGGAGCTAATGCACAGGTCGTCGCCGACACGGTGGCCACCCCGCTGGAACAGGAAGTCAATGGCGTGGAAAACATGCTGTACCTGTCCTCCTCCTGCACCAACGACGGGCGCATGAACCTCACGGTGACGTTCAAGCTCGGCACCGATCTCAATCAGGCGCAGGTGCTTGTGCAAAACCGGGTCAATGCAGCGCTGCCCCGTCTACCGGAGGATGTTCGCCGTCTCGGCGTTTTGGCTCAGAAGCGTTCACCCGACCTCACTCTGGCCATCCAGTTTTACTCACCCGATGATTCACGTGATGTCATTTATCTCTCGAACTACGTCCTGCTTCAGGTGCAAAACCAGATCGCCCGCCTGCCTGGAGTGGCTGAGGCGTCAACGCTGGGCGGTTTGGATTTTTCGA
>CAJCCF010000596.1 GCA_903960845.1 uncultured Verrucomicrobiota bacterium
ATCGACGAGCTTTTTACAAATGGCCAAACCAAGTCCTGTCCCACCGCACCGGCGGGAAGCTGACGCGTCCACCTGAGTGAAGGGCAGGAAGAGGCGGTTCTGATCTTCTATTCCAATACCGATACCGGTATCCTCCACGCTGAACAAGATCTGCCTGTCCAATCCGGAGACACGAATCACCACGCTTCCCTGCTCGGTGAATTTAACAGCGTTGCCAACCAGGTTCAGGAGAACCTGGCGCAGGCGTCCGGCATCGCCCGTGATGATGTCGGGTAATTTGGGATCGATGATGATGACAAGTTCCAGCTCCTTGTCCGCAGCCTCATGAGCCAGGAGGTCTGCCACGCCGTCCAGCAGGCTGTCCAAGTTAACGGAATGCTTGCGCAGAACAATCTTTCCTGCCTCGATTTTTGCGAAGTCGAGGATGTCATCAATGATCGAGACAAGTGCATGGCCACTATGCATGATGGCTTCAACCATCTCGATTTGGGAACTGTTGAGATCCGTGTCACGCAGAAGATCCGCCATGCCGATGACGCCATTCATTGGCGTGCGTATTTCATGACTGATCACCGCTAAGAACTCGCTTTTTGCGTGGCTTGCAGCCTCAGCCCGATCACGCGCATTGCGAAGTTCTTCCTCGATCTTGATTTGTCGTTCGATCTCCCGGCGTGCAATGATCATGCTGCTTGCGGCGGCACTGAACGGATCAAGTTCACCAACGACATCGCGTTGATAACCAGCAGAACTGTTTGCGACACCGACGATACCGACCATTTCAAGACCACTGAAAATAGGCAACCCCAGAAAGCATGCAATGGACGGGTGTCCTGGAGGCAGTCCGCTCGGCCGTGGATTATTGCTCATCTCGTTCGCAATGAATGGCAAACCCGTCACCATTGCAGCGGATGAAAGTGATTTAAGATCCCGGCACTGGAACTCACTGGGAGTTGCGGACTGCAACGAATCTTTGCTGGAGCCGATCGGGGTAATTCCGGATGTTGAATAGCAGTTAATATAGGGATTTCCATCTTCAGCATGCAAGACCTCACCAATGAAGCCAAAAGAACTCTCCGTGTAATTCAGGATGACCTCAAGCATCTCGGCAAAGACCGGAGCAGGATTGCTGGTTGCGATAAATTGCTCCTGTGCTGATCGGATGCTGTTCATCAGGGTGATTCGCTTCCTGTTGAGTAATTCCGCCTGCTTTCGGATATGGATATCCATCTGCGTGCCGATCATGCGTTGCGGCTTTCCTTCGTGAGTGAATGAAACGATCCGTCCCACGTCCTGCACCCAGAGCCATCCTCCATTCTTGCAGCGCAATCGGTGCTCGCAGATGTAGTCCGGTTTTTCTCCGGCCAGGCAACAGTTCATCTCGCTCATGACCAGTGGAAGATCGTCAGGGTGAACGCGGCCCGCCCAACTGTCCACATGCTGCGGCCATTCGCCGGGTTCGTAGCCAAGCATTTCCTGCAGACGGTCGGTATATAGGACGCAGCCGCTGAGGATATTCCAATCCCAGACTCCGAGTCCGTTGTTTTGCAAGGCAAACTGCCACCGCTCTTCCGTCTGCTTCAGGCTGAGTTGGGCCTCCATGTAAGCTTGTTCAGCCAAGATGGTTTCTGAAATGTTCTGCATCATTCCAAACAAGCGGCGCGGTTTGCCGTCGCAATCATTCTCCGCTGTGGCCAGGGTGCGGACATGTCGGATTTCACCGTCTTCACGCATGAGTCGATAGGACCTTTCCTGACTCACCCCCGTCTCGGTCAATCGAATCAAATCTTCAACAAAACGCGGCCTGTCCTCGGGATGCAGGCATCGCCTGATGTGCTCCATGGTTGGAACAAAACTACGTGGCTCATATCCGTTAAGGCGAAACTCTTCGTCTGACCAGAACATCGACTCTTTGCGGAGGTCCCACTCCCAAGTTCCCAGTTGAGCCAAATGCTGTCCCTCATTCATGACTCTTGCGCTTCTTTTCAGAGCCTCTCCGGTCGCTAAACGCTCCAGCATCACTCCAATGAGCTTACTGATGCCGTTCAGCGTCGCTAGAAATTGTTCGTCAT
>CAJCCF010000597.1 GCA_903960845.1 uncultured Verrucomicrobiota bacterium
AGGAAAAGGGCCACGCACCGGATCGGGGCTGGCGTGTGCTCTGCGATGCGGGCCATCGGAATGACGGACTCAAACCTACTTGTAGGCAGGCTCGGGGAGCCACTCTTCTTTGCCTGTGCCCACGCCGATGAGCTCGCTTTCTTCCTCCTCCTCGCTGTCAGTCTCCAGCGGGGCAAAGCGCTCGCTGCGGAAGCCCAGCTCCTGCTTCACGCTGCTGTGCGGATCATCGGGGTTATGCAGCTCCTTGAGCAGCAGCAGGATGTCGAACTCGGCATCCGTGAGCTGGATCTTGGCGTCCTCGTTGACGCTAAACTTAGGGTTAGACCGTCCGGCGGACATGGCGCGCACCGTGTAGGTGCTGTCCTTCTTTGGCAGCGAAAGGTACAGGTCGTAGACCCAGGGCTCGAACTGATCATTGATGCAGACGACTTTTTGGCCGGTGTGAAACATGAGGGAAATGGACGTTGGTTGGCGGTGGTTCACCGCTGTTTTTACAAACCATCTTCCGCCAAACTAAACAACCCTCAATAAGCGCAAACTTTTTCCACCCTCCACCCAAACGCCGCCGGCCATTTGGAGCACCGACTCTGGCATCCAAGGGCAGCCCATGTGCAAGCCAAAAGATGGCAAAAATAACACAGTTATTTTCACCGGTGCCCCCGCCAATGTCCCACCCCCTGTGAGATGATGTCGGCCAATATGAATCCAAACCTCACCGAAATCGCTTACATCCTCGACCGCTCCGGTTCCATGCAGCCCTTGCAGGAGCCTGCCGTCGCCGCCTTCAATGACTTCATCAAGTCCCAGCTCGATGTCCCAGGCGATGCCCGCCTGACGCTCATCCAGTTTGATGATGCCTACGAAGTTCCCGTCGCCTCCATGATGATTCAGGAAGTGCCACAACTCACCGCTGCCACCTACACTCCTCGCGGCAGCACCGCGTTGTTCGACGCCATTGGCCGCACCATCAAGGAGACCGACCGCCGCATCAGCGCCCTGCCTGACGCCGACAAACCCGGCAAGGTCATCCTCGCCATCTTCACTGATGGAGAGGAAAACGCCTCCCAGGAATACAGCTCCAAGCACATCAGCGACCTCATCCGTCTTTACCGTGATGAAAAAGGCTGGGAGTTCCTTTTCCTCGCCGCCAATCAGGACGCCATCGCCTCGGCCAAATCCATGCACATGGACGCGCATCTCAGCGCCAATGTCAGCTTCAGCATGAAGGGTATGAAATCCAGCTCTGATGCCATGTCCCGCAAAGTCCGCGCCATGCGCATGAAAAGCAGCGGCCTCATGGATGCCCAAGCCATGGCAGACGATGTAACGTCCCTGAACGACATCGTGAAGGAGGAAGAGCAAAAACCATAATCGTGGTCCGCGCTCAATAGATTCATGCGCAGGACGAGTGTGGCGAAAGTCCGCTCGTCTTCTGGCGCGTGGAGATCGCGCAAAAGCCCCGATCCACCCTCACGTCTGCATCCGCCGATCCTTCGCTCGCTCCACCTTATCGGAGACGAGCGGTCCACAGGGACACACTCGTCCTACGATGGACGCGCCACTGCTTCGATCTCAAACGTAGGACGAGTGTGGCGACAGCCCGCTCGTCTCGTGGCGTGTTGATGCCGCGCAAAAGCCCCGATCCATCCTCACGTCTGCATCCGCCGATCCTTCGCTCGCTCCACCTTAGCGGAGACGAGCGGTCCACAGGGACACACTCGTCATACGATGATGCACGCCGTGCCTTCGATCGCAAAAGATGCCGCTTATGAGCCTGCTATTCGCGGCCGATTTCGTGCAGGTGCTGATGCAGGCGGCGCAGGACTTCTTCGATGACGTCAGGTTCCTGGACGCAGCTGTGCCAGTGGGGGACGATTTTTTCCGTGCCGGTGTCGAGATGGGAACTGCTGTAGGGGACGACGCGGTCGCTGCTCAATTCGAGCGGTTGCCTGCCCACGCGGCCAATGATGGAGTGATGGGGCACGGGGATGGGTTTGCTGTTGAGGGCGTGCAGATAGGGATGTTTCGGTGAGAGCGAGCCGCCGCTGAGAAAGGCAAACACGCCCCAGTCGCGGACCTGCTGGTTGAGCGCATCCGGATTGCCGGTGAAGATCTCTTTGACGAGCAGCAGGGAATCGATGGGCAGCCGAATGAGGGTGGAAAGGCGGTAGATGATGCCTTTGTCCGCGAGCTTGCTGCCGCGCTGCGGCACGGCAATGAAGATGAGGCGCTTCACGTCCGGTTCTTTTGAAAAGATGAGTGATTTGGTCAGGTTGTCGCGCGCGCTGTCACTGAGGTGCATTTCGGCGGGCGGTTTCTTGAAGTGGGCGTTCCATAGATCGCTGCCGGAGTCGATGGTCTGCATGCGGCTGAGCAGACCGCCCATGCTGTGGCCGACGAGCACCATCTCGTTCATGCCGGGGTCATTGTGATCGGGGTCGAGCTGGCTGCGCGCCTCCTGCAAGGATTCGCGCAGTCTGCGCGCGGTGTTGGGCACGGCCATGCCGGTGGGATAAAGAAAGTACCATGGCTGATAGTTGGCACGCAGAACGGGGTCGGCATACATGGCATTGATGCACTGGTACCAGATGTGCGGATCACTGAGCACACCGTGCACAAAAACCACGGGGATGCGCTGGGGATCATGCAACTCCAGGCGGTAGAGCTGGCTGTCCTTGATGGTCTTCTCCGGGAACAGCGCGCCGATGAGCGAGAAGCCTTTGAGGAAGCCGTCATCGAGCGCGAGTTTTTTAGCGGCGCTGTAGTTGGCCGCGAGGGCGATTTTTTTCTGACCGAGCATCATCGTGCCCTGACGCAGTGGATTGAAAAGATGCAGCCTGGCCGTGCGCGATGCACTGGAGCCATGGGTCGCTGGAGCGAATTCAAGCAGGGCGGTGAGGGTGAGTTGCCCGCCATTGAGCGGCATGAGCGGGTGTTGTTTGGCTAGGGATTCGGAATAGGAAACCTCGCCGACCAGAGGCACGCCGATGCCTGCTTCGGTCACATCATGCTGGCGGTCCACACTCACCTCATTCGCGAGGCGCAGCCGGTCGAACATGAGCGGCGAAATTTCCTGTGGATTCCCCGGAGCGGGCTGGAGCTCGATTTGATAACGGCCGCGACCGTTCACAAACACACTGCCTGTCTGCCAGTGATGCGGCGACTGGCAGCGACCCCATTCCTTTAAAATGGCGGACAAAGCCTGCTCATAATCGTTCTCCGCCTGTTGGCGCCTTGCGTGGGATTGGGAGGCGTCTTTCCAGATGTCCCAGGCACTGGCGGCGGTGGTCAGATGATCGGCCATCCGGCGCTCGGTGAAGCGGTTCCACGACCAGAATGGCGCGCGAATGGTGGCTGCTTTGGGCGGATGAACGCAGCCGATAAGCAGCAGAAGAGAAAGGAGGGTGGTGAGAGTGCGCGGGATCACGGGGCGGGGG
>CAJCCF010000598.1 GCA_903960845.1 uncultured Verrucomicrobiota bacterium
GCTGGCTGCCTGTTATTTCCTGGAATCAAAACAGCACGCGCCGCGCCTGCCATCGAGGGCATGACAGAGCATTTCCTTTACCGCAGCGGACCGGCGGACGGGCCCTACATCGACTCGCAGCGTGACCACAAGGCTTTCGCGTTTGGCGGCGGGAAGATCCTGCTCTCCGAGGATTGCGGGAAAACCTGGGCGCACAGCGCGGACTTTCCGGAAGCGGAGAATCTCACCTTCAGCGTCATCCTGAAAAATGGGAACCTCCTCTTCGCCACACGCGAGCGGCTGTTCCTGAGCACGGACAATCTGAAATCGCACCGCGAGATCATCGTCAAGAATCGCGATGGCAGCGACTACCGCCCGCACACGCCGGTGAAGGCGGATCAGCCGGGCTGGTACTTCCATTCGCTCGATGGCGAGCACTGCTTCGATGTGGAAGGCAGGGAAATGCTTGTGTGGGGAAACTACTGCAACGTGCTCGGCGGCCCGGTGCCGGTGAACATTTACTATTCCACCGACCATGGCGAGACCGTGAAGCTGGCGTATTCATTCGGACAGAATCCCAAGTTCCAGCAAAAAGGAGCGCCGCCCGAGGCCCCATTGCTCGGCGATCCAAAGGGAGATCTGATCGCCCGCCACATTCACAACGTGTGCTACAACCCGGCCGAAAAGGCCTTCTACGCCTGCACCGGCGACATCGACCGTGGCGACGGCAAGGAAGTGCACTGGCTGCGCGGCACCTATGATGCAAAGGCGGACGCGTGGGATTGGAAGCGACTCATCTCGGTGGATTCGAACTCCCGCTTCAAATCAGGCGGGATGAATTTCATCGACGGCAAAATCTACTGGATCGCCGATGCAAACGGCCCGGCCATCCGCGAGCATGACCGCGGCATTTTCATGTGTGATCCAAAGGACTTCACCGACACATCAAAGCACACCATGCTGTTCAATCCGAAGTTCGAGTCCGCGAACATGCTTCATCAGGACGGCGTCTTCGTCGCCACACACTGCGCCCCGGCCTCCACCTATGCCTGCGGCATCATCTGGTCGGCCGATCAGGGTAAAACCTGGGCGCAGTACGACCTCAAGGAATTCGGCCCGCGTTCGGGCTGCCGCATTCACCGAAAAAACAGTGACGGATGGTTCCGCATGGATCTGCGCAAGGGCTGGATCGAGCGCGCTGAGGTGCTGTTTCTCAAACCAAAGAACTGATCCCCATGAAAACATCCCTGCTTCACCCCGCTCTCGTCTGGATCGCCTTGAGTGGCCTGCTGGCTGCCGCGCCCGCCGAATGGAAAGCCGCTGCTGCAAAGGCGGTCATCACGCCAACCGAACCGATGTATCTCGCAGGCTTTGCCAATCGCGAGGTGCCCGCCGAAGGCACGGCCATGGACCTGTATGCCAAGTCGCTCGCCATCGAAGATGCAAAGGGCACGCGGTTTGTCATGGTGACGCTGGATCTCGTGGAAGTGACGTATCAACTCCGGGATGCCGTGGCGGCGGCGGCCAGGTCCAAATACGGGCTGCCGGAAAAGGCGCTGCAACTGAACTGCTCGCACACGCATTGCGGACCGGAGTTGCGCTACACGGAACTGGAGTTCATGAGCTTCACCGATCCGCTGCGCAAGGAGCGCTGCCTGCGCTACAACGCATTTTTGACGGACAGGATCGTGGGCATCATCGGTGAAGCCCTGCAGCACCTGGAACCGGCGACCGTCAGTTACGGTCACGCGCGCTGCGGCTTCGCCA
>CAJCCF010000599.1 GCA_903960845.1 uncultured Verrucomicrobiota bacterium
CCGAGCGTGATGATGAGCGTGATGGCATTTTCAAAAGCCTCCTTGGTCATGATGTCCCGGGGCGTGATGCCGCGTTTGATCATGTGCATGACGGCAGCACCGGCATCGAAGCAGTCGATCAGCTTCTCGTTGGAGACAGCCGCCTGAGCGCCGGAGTTCGGAAGGCTCATGCCGAGCGCTTCGATGGCGCTGGCCATGGTGTTAGCGGTGTACATGCCGCCGCAGCTTCCTTCGCCTGGGATGGAGTGTTGCTCGATGTCGATGAGTTCCTTGTCGCTAATTAGGCAGTTGGCGTGCTTGCCCACGGCTTCGAAGACCGTGACGATATCTGCGTCTCTCTTTTCCACGCCCACACAGCCTGGAAGAATGGTGCCGCCATAGACGAAGACGCTTGGGCGGTTCATGCGGGCCATGGCCATGAGGCAGCCGGGCATGTTTTTGTCACAACCACCGATGGCGACGAAGCCGTCCAGACCTTCGCAGCCGACCACGGTCTCGATGGAGTCGGCGATGACTTCGCGGGATACGAGAGAATACTTCATTCCTTCCGTGCCCATCGAGATGCCGTCGGAGATGGTGATGGTGTTGAAGATCACGCTCTTGCCACCAGCGGCATCGACGCCCTTGGCGGATTCCTTGGCCAGGCGATCAATGTGCATGTTGCACGGCGTCACCATGCTCCAGGTGCTGGCGATGCCGATCTGCGATTTTTTGAAGTCCTCGCGCTTGAACCCCACTGCATGAAGCATCGCCCGACTGGCGGCGCGCTCCGCCCCATCGACGACGATGGCGCTGTGTTTGCGGTGAAGGGATTCGGGTTTCTTGGATGCTGCTTTCTTGGCCATGATGGTGGGCTGGCAAAGTGGCAGGCTCAAGCGCAGGCGCAAGCAGGAGGTGAGGTCTCAGTTCTCCATCACTTCGGGATACTGCTGACGCAGGAAAAGCAGATCCGGCTGATCCTTCTCGCGATAGGTGTTCTTCTTCATGCGATACAGAAGGCGGGGCGAAGCAAACGGAATGTCCACATCCTGCACACGCCGCATGACGATGTCCTTCGAGGCCTCGGCATAATCGATGCCGGAGGCTGATTTCATGAGATCCACGGTGATTTCATCGGCCACGCGAATGACGGTGTATTTCTCCACTTCTCCGGGTGGCAGTTCCCTCACCGCCTGGTCCGGCAGCGTGGCCAGAGTGTCGTAAACTTTTCTCTCGTTTTCGAGATCCGTGGCCATGAGCAGATCCACATCGGTCGTGCTTCGACCATAGCCGGAATACATGATGGCAAAGCCACCGACGATCATGTACTTGGCATCCAGCTCGTTGAGCTTTCGGCAAAGTGCAACGAGGTCATCCTCCGTCGGAGCTCGGGAGGTCAGCTCACCTTCTTGGGGCGGATCATCTTCCATTTCCATGCGTCAGCCTCCTCATGTGTTTTAAAGCGGTAGATCCCTCGCGGCCACAGCTTGTGGCCCTGGCTTGTGAAAACTTCATTCAGTGTCTTCTGAATATCTGCAGAAGGTTTCCCGGGAACACGCCTGCCCACCACCTTCCCGATGGTTTCTTGAAGATTGATGACCGGGCGTGCTTCCATGCGGGTAAGAATAACGTGCGTTAATGCTTAGCCAAGCAGCTTCTCCAGCGCCGTCGCATCGGTTACCGGGGCCTGGCAGGTGTAGTTCTGGCAGACGTAGGCGGCGGGTTTGCCGGTCACCGCTTTCATCCCGGCGAGGGCTTCATTGTGTTTCGCGAGCCAGACCTGACCTTCGCCGCCATCGGCATGGAGAAGGACGGCGTTCGGCAACAGGCGTGATTGCACAACTTTGAGCAACGCTTGGAACTCAGGCGCGGTCTTGTCGCCGGCGAGCACGATCTGCTGCTTGCCGCGCTCAAGGAAATCTGCGGCACTGACAAGCATGGGCACGGCGCTGGGGCTGCTTTGCAGCGTGGTGCCAAAGAGCGTGATGATTTTATGCGCCTGCTCGGCATGGTCCTTGTTATCCAGCATGGCAGCGAGGCGGGCAAGGTTCAGCGCTGCGAGGGAGTTGGGCGATGGCTCGGCACCGTCGTAGTCCTCTTTGATGCGGAGAACAGAGTGCGCCATATCGGTGTGGACGCTGTAGTAGCCGCCTTTGTCCTTGTCGAGAAAGAGGCTGTCCATCTCGGCCTGGAGGGCGACGGCCCACTGCAGCCATTTCACGTCCAAACCGGCCTGATAAAGATCGAGCAGGGCATGAATCAGGCAGGCGTAGTCGATGGCAAAGGCCTTGGGACCGCGCTCGCCTTCACGCCAGCTTCGATGCAGGTCTTTGCCGGGCTGTGCGCAGAGCTGATCATGGATGAATTGCGATGCCTCTGCAGCGAGCTTGATAAAGGCGGGTTCGCTCAACGCTGCTCCGGCACGGGCGAGGCCGGAGATCATGAGGCCGTTCCAGGCGGTGATGACCTTGTCATCGAGATGCGGACGCGGGCGCTTGATGCGCGCTTCAAAGAGCGTCTTCAAACCACGTTCCACGAGAGCCTGAATCTCTTCGGGCGTCTTCTTGAAGAACTCGGCGGTCTTCTTCACGGAAAAGGCACGGAAGAGTGTGTTCGTTCCGGTCAATTCACCATGCGGATCGCTTTCAGGCCGTGCATTGCCATCCCGGCGCGCACCGTAGGCATAACGAAAGATGCTTCCATCCTCCTTGCCGATGAGGGCGTCGATTTCAGCAGCAGTCCAGATGTAGAAGGCGCCCTCAGTCTTATGGTCAGCTCCTTCTTTTCCATAACTGTCAGCATCCTCGGCGGAGAAAAAACCTCCGTCCTTGTGGCGCAAGTCGCGCTGAACATAACCAACCAATTGTCGCGCCACATCAGCCAGGAATGGCGCTCCCGTGACGAGATAGCCTTCTGCATAGGCCCAGAGAAGCTGGCCCTGATCGTAAAGCATCTTTTCGTAATGGGGAATATGCCAGTAGCTGTCGACGCTGTAACGGTGGAAGCCGCCGCCGACATGGTCCCATATACCGCCATTCGCCATGGCCTTGAGCGTGCGAAAAGACATCTCTGAAGCCCAATCGCTCTCACTTTTCTTTTCCGCATTCTTCAGCCAGGCATGCTGGATGCGCAGCAGCAGATTGATTGAGGAGGAACGCGGGAATTTGGGAGCGCTGCTGAAGCCTGCCTCATGGTAATCGTAGCTGCCGGCAAGGTCGTCGTAGGCCTTCTGAATCACCGCATCAGCCTTCACCTCCGCACCGGTGTTTTCACCGTCAAGATGCTCCTGAAGCTTGAGGATGCTGCGCTCGGAACTGGCCAGCACTTTTTCACGATCCTCCCGCCAGGCTTTGTTGAGTTCCTTGAGCAGGTTTTTAAAGCCGATGCGTCCGGCTTTATTTTCCGGCGGGTAGTAGGTGCCGCCAAAGAAGGGTTTTAAATCCGGTGTGAGAAAGACGGACATCGGCCAGCCACCGCCACCACTCGCGGCCTGCACATAGGTCATGTAGGTGAGGTCCACGTCGGGACGCTCCTCACGATCCACTTTCACCGGCACGAAATATTCGTTGATAAGTTGAGCCACCTCCTCGTTCTCAAACGATTCACGCTCCATGACATGGCACCAGTGGCAGGTGGAGTAACCGCTGGAAAGAAAGATCGGCTTGTCTTCCGCCTTCGCCTTGGCGACGGCGGCGTCTCCCCACGGCAGCCAGTTCACAGGATTGTGCGCGTGCTGTAGAAGATACGGTGACTTCTCCCTGGCGAGGGCGTTGGTGTGCTTGGGCGTGGCGGTGGTTTCGCTCATGATGAAAGGGTTACGTGGCGGAGATGTGGCGGGTTGCAATCCATGCGCGTCACGCCACCTGCTGCGCGGGCGACTCAGGCCGCGGGAGGTTCGATCTCAAGGCGCGGAAACAGCGGCACCGGCGTGCCGAGCTGGTGGCCGTCTTTGAGCAGGCCCCACTTCAGATCGCTCAATACAAAGCCCGCAGGCGTCTCCCAGCCGATCTGGGCACGCGCGGTGGCCATGGCCGTGGGCATGATGGGATTGAGCAGCACGCTGACATGCACCCAAGCCTCCGCAAGATGGTAGAGCACACTGTCAAGCCGGGCAGCCTGCGCGGGATCTTTGGCGAGTGAGAAGGGCTTGGTGCTGTCCACAAAGGCGTTGGCGTGGGTGACAATCTTCCATGCAGCGTGAATGCCGTCATGGATCGCCCAGCTGTTCATCTTCTCCAAATAGACCGTCAGGGCTTCGGCGACGGTCTGTCGCAGGGCGGCATTTTCGGCGTCATCATAACTCCCCGGTGTCAGCACTCCACCGCGATATTTCTGAGCCATGTTGATGCTTCGATTGAGCAGGTTGCCCAAGCCCCCCGCGAGCTCCTTGTTGTAAGACATGACGAGGCGCTCCTCGCTAAAGTCGCTGTCATAGCCGGTGGCGATGTCACGCATGACATAATAGCGCAGACCGTCGGCGGTGAAGGTGTCGGCGAGCACGTTGGGGTCGATGACATTGCCAAGGCTTTTGCTGATCTTCGCACCCTTCATGTTCCACCATCCGTGAACGATCAGACGCGGGATCTGATCATCGCTGAAACCAAGCGCGTGAAGCATGATGGGCCAGTAGACGGCGTGAGCCGGAACGAGAATGTCCTTGCCGATGACGTGCGCTTCCGAGGGCCAAAGATTGGCGAAGTCGGGCAGGCCTTCATTGCCGCACTCTCCGGCCAGATAGCCGGCGAAGCTGATGTAATTGGTTAGGGCATCAAACCAGACATAGTTCACGAATTTCTCATCGAAAGGCAGCGGGATGCCCCAGCTGAGCCGCTCAAGCGGGCGGCTGATGCAGAGATCCTGGGCGGCTCCCTCCAGCGCATTCAGCACATCATGGGCACGATGGGCGGGAAAGATGAAATCGGGATGGCTGTTGATGTAGCTCTTCAGCCACTCGACGTGATCGCTGAGCCGGAAGTACCAGTTCTCTTCCTCGAGCTCAACGACTTCACCCCACTCCACGCCGAAAACGCCATCAGGGCCGCGTTCTTTGTCCGTGAGAAACTGCTCCTGACGCACGCTGTAGAAGCCGGTGTAGCCCTGCTTGTAGAGCTGGCCGCAGTCATGGAGCTTTTGCAGCATGGCCTGAACCACGCGCTTGTGCCTCGGGTCCGTGGTGGCGGCCCAGCCGTCGTAGCGGACGTTGAGCTTGTCCCAGAGCGCCGTGAAATGCCCGGTGATTCCATCGACAAACACCTGGGGACTGAGTTCGGCTTTCTCGGCACTCTTTTGCACTTTTTGTCCGTGCTGGTCCACGCCGGTGAGGAAAAAAACCTCACGCCCGTTCAACCGCTGAAACCGCGCCATGACATCGGCCAGCACTTTTTCATAAGCGTGCCCGATGTGCGGCGGCGCGTTGGTGTAATCAATGGCGGTGGTGATGTAGTACGGTTTCACGGCAGGAAAAAGGGGGTTGGACTTGTAGTCGCATCGTGCGCGGGGGGCAACTGCGGCGGCGGCGCCACGCCAAAATGAAGCGCCGCCTGGGGAATGAACCCGCAGGCGGCGCGACGCGACTGATATTCAGCCTGATTATTTATGGCTGCAGCAAGCGGCTGGCTTATGGCAGCAGGCCTTCTTGTGTGCGCAGGATGCGAACAGGAGGGAGAAGGAAGCGAGAGCGACGGCGAGGATACGGATCATAATATGTAGTTAGTTTGGTGTGTTGTTATTGACTCTGACTTGAGACGTTTTGGCTGTCAGTTACTTGCTCACCTGGATTGGAGCAGGAGCTGGAGGCGGTGGCGGTGGTGCCTTGGAAGCGCAGGAGACAAGGCCGCCGGCGATAACCGATGCCGCGAGGGCGAGGAGGGCGTATTTCATAGTGTTGTGTACGTGGTGTTTGTTATGTGCTCTCATGGGCACCGGGATAGCGCCTGAGAATTCATGAGGAATAACAACGAATCGAAGCTTTGCCAACAGGCAAATCAGCCCGCAGCACTGAAAATCAATGCCCTCGTGATCAACGTGCCGGTGGCGGAAGGTCCACAATTTTCTCTTTGAGCGATGTCGGTGGCTTGAGGCCAAGCCCATCCACTGAGGGTGTGGCTGGAGGTGGCATGGCCGTCGGAGGAGGGAGCGGAGCATCCTTGATGCCGTTCGAGCCGGAGGCTTGGACTGCCTTGGGCACTGCGGCGGCCTTGGAAACCGGTGCCATCTTCGAAGCTTGCTTTTCCATAACTGGCACAGCTTTGGATGTTGGTTTTTTTTGCCAGCTGGCATGACCGGAGAGGTGTGCCAATAACCCGCCGACAATCATGGTGCCGCCCATAAAAACAGCGGCGCGGAGCCATAGAGGCACAAAATCATCCGGCGGCAGCAGGGCCTCGTTGGGATGAATCGTGGGCGGGGCATCAATCGCCGTCTTCTCCCAATCTGGACTGGAAACGGGTGAGCGCTCCCCGGTTCCCCGAAAAAGAAGTTCCGCAAAACCGATGCTTGGCTCCTCATCTGACTCAGGCTCAAAGCCGCTCGTCAAAGCCACCGGACTCGCAGTCCCTTGCAACCTGCCTTTCGATTGTCCTGCCCTGGCAGATGTTGGCGAAATACGTTCAGCCCTGCTCTTCGCCGGTTCCAGCAGGTCTTCCGGCGGTGCGGTGGCAGGCTGCATCAAGCGCGCATAACGTCCCAAGAAATCGCCACGACTTCCAGGCAGGTTGCTGCGGTCCTTGATCAGTTCCTGCTCCAGCAGGCGAGCCACGGGTTCAATCTCAAGCTTGTCCGCCAGAGTTTCAGTCATCCCGCCTGGCAGCGGTTCCAGCGCCAGAAGAAAACGCCCCACGGCGGCAAGCCAGGCTGAGTCCCAAACAGCCGCACCCGCGCTTCCAGCCTTTACCACAGAGAGAACCAGCGCCGGATCCGTTCCGCGGCCAGCCATGGAGGCAAGTGTCGGGTGAGCTCGCAGCATGACCGAAAAAGCAGGCCAGTCGGTCAGCTTCGTCTGCAGCAGCCGTGTGCTGCGCGCGTCCTCAGGCGGAAATCCGGTGCGCAAAAACACATCCTCCAAACGGAGACGCCGCGTGCCAATGCCTGACTTCTCCAACTGATTCAGTGCTGCATCCAAGCCCGTCAGAACAAGAAGAGTCTCATGTGCATTCAGCGCTCCGCGCTCGCGCAGCAGATCCGCCAGAGCGATGCCCTCCACCTGCTGCTCAACCGTGCAGGTAAGGCCGTCCGCTTCATGGACAAGCGCCACGGAAACGATTCCTGAGATATTGCCTTTTTGACCAAGGCGGAAAACTTCCTCATCGGCAGCAGACACCACTGACGGAGCCATTCTTGGTGGAGGCACCTGCTCCACCAGCACAGCACGTCCGCTTTGCGTCTGGATACCGCGCATGGAATAAGGGCTCGCCAGATCCAGCCGCTGGCTTTGAATGAGGATGTGGTTCTCCACCGCGTGCGCCACTTCTTGATGGCTCGCCAGTTGCTGGCTCAGCAAGGATCGTGGTTTTTGCGTGCTCGGGATCTCCCCGGTCAGACTCTCCGGCACCAATTTCAACAGCGCGCTGCCCAGAGCCTGGATCGCCTGAAGATTGTCTGGAGTTGCTGCTTCAAGACAGGCATTCAGCAGTTCAATGAAATCCGCCACCGGCAATGGCGTGCCCGACGGGATGCCATCGCTCCCTGCGTGCTCCTGAAGGAAGTTGGTCAAAAACTTTGCCTGCTTCTCAAAGACGGTCTTCAGACTCCGTGCCCTTTCTGCCGCGCCCGTCAGCACGCGATAATCAGCCACCAGAATCTGGATCGTCAGAGGACCCGTCTGAAGCACGCGCAACGATTCAAGAGGCTTCCAGGGTGCCATATCCACCCGGACGGCAAGCGCCGCCACGGCCTCCAGCGCGCGTGAGGCTAACATCGCCGCCAGCCAGCCCGTCAGTTCTGTCTGGCGCGCGAGATAGCTTTGCAGAGTTTCGCCGTCGACATTGCCGGTGATGTAAAAAGGGTTCCCCTCATCTTCACCAAAATCAGTCAGTCGCGCCAGCAGCGGATGCCTCGCATTCTGGCATCTGCGGCAATTGGCCTCAAAGCCAGCTCGGTCTGCTGGAGTCTCCAGCAACACGTGACAATGGACGAACTCCAGCTGCTGCAAGTCAAAGGCGAGCACATTCACCTGCTCATCATTGCGAGCCAGTTCCACATTACTCCCGTCCGCGTTTTGGACGATCTGGTAGTGCCTGAAAAGACTGGGTTCCGGCATGGGACAGCGAGGTGGGGGGAATGAATAGGCTAAAACTCGCCACGTGAAGCGTTTGGCAAGGTGGTGCTACCAAGCACGGATTCAGGTAAAATATCAACACCACACTTGCCACCTATGCCTGCCTTTTGATAAAACCCACTGTCCTATGAAAAGCCCCCTCACCGCCGCCCTCGTCATTGCCAGCGCCATTTCCGCTTCCGCAGTCGATTTTACCAAGGAAATCAAACCGATCTTTACCCAGAAGTGTTACGCCTGCCATGCGGTGAGCAAAGGCAAAGTAAAGGGTGATCTCGCGCTCGACACGCCTGAAAAACTTGCGGAAGTCATCAAGCCTGATGGGCAGATCATCCCGGGTGATCCCGAGAAAAGCTCGCTGCTCCGCTCCTGCAAACTGCCGGACGATGATGATGACTCCATGCCGCCAAAGGGTAAAAACCGCCTAACTCCTGCTGAGATCACCGCGCTGGAGACCTGGATCAAGGAAGGTGCCAGCATCACTGGTGGTGGTGCAGCGCCAGCAGTTGCGGCCGCCACCCCGGCAGCTCCCGCCGCGGGAGGCGTTCAGAGCTGGACCAGCAACGATGGCAAAGTCATCCAAGCCACGTTCATGGGCCTTCAGGGCGAAGGCGTGCTGCTCAAGCTGGCCAGCAATGGCGAGACTTTCATCGTGCCCCTCACGCGCCTTTCCGCTGAGAGTCAAACTCAGGCCAAGACCGCAAAGTGAGTCGGCTTCAATGCCGGTTTGATTCTTCAGTTCCTATTCCCACTCAATGCTTGCAGGGGGTTTGGTGCTGATATCATAGAGCACGCGGTTCACGCCTTTGACGGTGTTGAGGATCTTGTTTGAGGTGTTGCGCAGCACCTCATACGGCA
>CAJCCF010000600.1 GCA_903960845.1 uncultured Verrucomicrobiota bacterium
GCAGGGTCCCCTCAACCGCGCCATGCGTGGTCATGAGCACCCGGCCATCACGCACCAGCGCCAGACAGCAGCGGAAACGCCCGCTGAAGCCGGCTTCTGAAGAGTCAGTCAGGTTTTGAAGTGTGTCTTTGAGCTTGCGTCGATTGTCCGCATCCGTGGCATCCACACCGGCATAGCGTGCGGAGTAAACTCCAGGCTCGCCTTTGAGCGCATCGACTTCCAATCCCGAATCATCCGCCAGGATCAGCAGGCCCGGCAAGGCGGCGCTGGCCCCGGCCGCCTTGATGATGGCATTGGCCTCAAAGGTGGTGCCTGTCTCTTCAGGCAAAGTCACGCCCGGATAAGAACGCAGGCTGTGCACGCACCAGGCATCCCCGAGCATCGCGGCGATTTCCTGGGTTTTGTGGGCATTGGACGTGGCAAAGACGAGTTCAGGCATGAGCGCAGGTTTGAGCAGAAGACGGTGGAGGCAACACTGATTTTAGTTTCCATCATTGATTCCCCTGCTCTCTCCTGATCATACGCATCTGTCCGCTCATGCCACCCTTGATCACCGTCACTCACCGCCGGGGCATTTATCTGCCTGAGGCCGACCTGTGGCTGGATCCATCCTTCGGTGTTGAGCGCGCCTTCATCTCCCATGCTCACAGCGATCATGTGGCGCGTCATCAAACGACTTTTTGCTCGGAGTTGACCCTGCAACTCATGCGCGACCGCTATGGGCTGAAGAAGAACGGTCTGTTTCACCCATTGCCAATGCGCACCGTGCATGACTGGGAAGGATGGCAAATGCGACTGCTACCCGCCGGCCACATTCTCGGCTCAGCCATGCTGCATCTCACGCGCAAGAGCGATGGAGCAACGCTACTCTACACCGGCGACTACAAGCTGCGCCATGGCCTGAGTTCGGAGAAATGCGAGATGCGGCAAGCTGACACACTGATCATGGAGACCACCTTTGGTCTGCCCAGGTTTCGTATGCCTCCGCTGAGCGATGTCATCGCCCAACTGCTCGCCTTTGTGCGCGAAACCCTGGCCGCTGGCGGCACGCCCATGCTGCTCGGTTACTCGCTCGGCAAGGCTCAGGAAATCCTCTGCGCACTGACTGACGCCGGACATCCCGTCATGCTGCACCCATCCATCTGGAAGATGACGGAGTCGGTGAAATCACTGCTCGGCAAACTGCCTGACTACCGCCTTTTCGACGAGGCTGAAGCAGCCGGGCATGTGCTGGTCTTTCCACCCAACGTGCGGCAATCACCCGCATTCAAAAACCTCGCGTCGATTCGCACCGCGATGTTCACCGGCTGGGCGCTCCAGCCGGGTGCACGCTTCCGCTATCAGGTGGATGAGATTTTTCCGCTCAGCGATCATGCGGACTACCCCGAGCTTCTGGAGTCCGTGGAGATGGTGAAGCCGCGCCGCATCTATCTCGTGCATGGCTACACGCAGGAGTTTGCCGCCGACCTTCGCGCGCGCGGCCACGATGCCTGGACACTGGGCAAGGACGATCAGCTTGAGCTTTTGTTTGATGCGGCGGCAGGGTGAAGCCGGTCACGCCATCTTCAGCGTCTTGGCACCCTCGTCGATCAGCTGCCAGAAATTTTTCGACTGGCTCAGCGCCTCATCTTCACCGCCGCCAGGAAGATTGCTGCGGTAGAGGAAGTCAGCGAAGGTGTTTTTATGCAGGACACGGTGGACACGAACCATGCCGTCTTTCACCCCGAAATAGATCCGGTGATCACCCGCCCGGCAGCGGTACAGCTTGCGTCCCGCCGAGCGCTCCAGAATGCCGAATTTTTTCGCCAGCAATGCCTCATCCAGATCGCCGGGCTTGATGTCCATGGCCTCCAGCAAATGAAACTGAATCTGCGTGGGCAGACGGGACAGTTCGGCGGCGCTGATTTCATTGAATACGATCTGAAGCATAAACCTAAAGTAGAGACCGGAGCAGGAAGCGCAAAGGAGAAAACAGGGCGAGGACTAACGATGCTTCAGTTTGATGGCCGCCTTTGCTCTAGCCGCCTGTTGCAGTTCGGGGGAGGAAAGCGCGTGAAACATCCATGCCACCAGCACCAGCAAAAGAGCCAGCAGCAGCATCAGGATGTAAGTGGCGGGGCGTTTGGGCGGCGGCATGGCTCCGTGGCGGTGAAAGTTCGAAGAGAAAATGACTGATAATATTCGTGCCTCCCCGGGGTGGTCTAGCTATGATCCGGGACCGCTAAAATGAATCATTCGGCGCAAATATCCAAACTCATGCATTCCGTGCTCCTCGCGGCCGCGCTGGCGCTGGGCTCTGCGGCAGCACCCGGTCCTGCCGCCACGCTGCAACTGGCCGTCAATCACCAGGCAGGGGCGGATCCGCTGATTCTCGATTCACTGCGCTACCGCAACAGGGCCGAAGAAGACTGGTCAGTCGCGCGACTGAGTTACCTGATCAGCGGTTTGTCCCTGCAGCGTGAAGACGGGACATGGTTCAGTTCGCCGGATTCAGTTGCGTGGATGAATGCCACGACACGACGGCAGACGATGAGCGTGAGCGGCATCCCGGCAGGCAGGTATCAGGCACTGCGTTTTTATATCGGCATCGACCCGAAGGACAATGCCAGTGATCCATCCAAGCGTGCGCCGGACCATCCGCTGAACCCCAATTTGAATGGCCTGCACTGGAGCTGGCAGGGCGGGTACATCTTCATGGCCCTGGAAGGACTGCACCGCAGTGGCAAGGGTCAGCCGGAGGGCTTTTCATACCATCTGGCGCGTGATCCATTCAGGACTGAGATCACGCTCAAGCTCCCGCTCGATCTGCGCGATGAAGCGGTGATTCCAGTGATCTTCGATGTCGCGGCGGTGCTTGATGGCGTGAAGAATATCTCGTTTGCCAAAGATGGCGTCACGACCCACTCCCGGGATGGTGATCCTCTGGCCCTGGCCCTGAAACAGAATCTGGCGCGCGCTTTCAGCATCTCTCCAAATATGCTTGAAGCGATCGCCAAAACCTCCGCGCCACCGAAGGCCGCGCCCCTGTTCATGCCAAAGAAGTTCACGCCTTTCAAATTCACCATGGGCGCGACATTCCCGATGCCGGCGCTGCCCAATGACAATCCACTGATCGAAGAACGCGTGGACCTGGGCCGCCAGTTGTTTCACGAAACGGCCCTCTCACGCGATGGCACCATCTCGTGCGCCTCATGCCACCTTGCCAGCGCGGCGTTGAGCGATCCGCGGCGTTTCAGCATCGGCGTCGCCGGCGGCACCGGAGACCGCAATGCCATGCCGATTTTCAATCTGGCGTGGAAGCGTGAATTCTTCTGGGATGGGCGCGCGCCGAGCCTGCGGGCACAGGCGCTCATGCCCATCCAGGATCACCGCGAGATGGATGAATCCCTGGACGGTGTGGTGAAGAAGCTGAGTTTGAAGAAAGCCTATTCCGCAGCCTTTGAGCGTGCGTTTGGCTCACCTGAAATCACCAGCGAGAAGATCGGACTGGCCCTGGAAAATTTCATGCTCACCCTCACCTCGCATGACTCCAGGTTTGATCGCGCACAGCGTGGTCTGGAGACTCTCAGCGCGGAAGAGCAGCATGGCTTCGAACTCTTCATGACTGAGCGTGAACCGCGGATGGGCAGTCTGGGAGGAGACTGCTTTCACTGCCACGGCGGAGCGCTCTTCACCGACCATCAGTTCCGCAACAACGGCCTGGAGATCACCGAGGCTGATCCGGGCCGGGCCAAAGTCACCAAGGCAGGCATCGATCGCGGTGCCTTTGCCACACCAAGCCTGCGCAACGTGGCGCTCACGGCTCCCTACATGCATGATGGCCGCTTCACCACTTTGGAGCAGGTGCTTGATCATTACAGCGTGGGTGTGCACCGCACCGACACCCTGGACCCGAATCTGGCAAAACACCCGAACGGCGGACTGCACCTAACAATGGATGATAAAAAGGCGATCATCGCGTTTCTTAAAACCCTCACAGATGCAGGTTTTGTATCGACAGCGGCCCCTTCGACCAAGTAATCTTTGAGGGAAGATCCAGACCAGCCCTCCATGTATATTCGACTCACGTATCTTGCCTGCCTTCTTTTGACCGGGTTGCTGAACCCGCAGGCTTATGCCACCTTTCCAACGGTCGCCCTCAAGCCGGTGTGCCTGAAGCAAATCTATTCGCCGACAACGATCACGTATGCCCCTGATGGCAGCGGCAGGCTGTTTATCTGCGATCAGATCGGGAAGATTTACATCTTTCAAAACGGCATGCTGCTGCCGACACCATTCCTCGACATCACGGATCGCGCAGTCGCGCAGACCACCAGTTACAGCGAGCGCGGCCTGCTCGGCCTCACCTTCCATCCCGGCTATGCCAACCCGTCATCACCAGGCTACCGAAAATTCTACGTTAATTATAACAAAAATTACGTCCCTGGAACCCCCGACTTTGATCCGCCGCCGCCAGTCGCGGATCACACGCCCAATTGCGTCACGGTGATCGCCGAGTTCCAAGTCTCTGCCACCGACCCCAATGTGGCTGATCCACTGTCTGAGCGCCGGATGCTGCGCTACTCACAGCCTCAAGCCAATCACAAAGGTGGTCAGCTTGAGTTCGGGCCGGAGATCGGTGCCAGCGGCGAAAGGTACCTCTACATCGCCGCCGGGGACGGAGGAAGCCAGCAGGACAACCACGTCGGCCATACCGGTGGAAGCGGGGCGCGCCCAACCAACAATCTCGGCAACTCCCAGGACAAGACAAGGTACCTCGGGAAAATCCTGCGCATTGATCCACTGGGTAACAACGGTCCCGGAGGTCAATACGGCATCCCGGCCAGCAACCCCTTCTTCAACGACGCAACCCCTGATCTCAAAAAGGAAATCTACTCCTACGGCATGCGCAACCCGTGGAGGTTTTCCTTCGACAAACGTGCCGGTGGCACGAACCGCCTGTTTTGCGGCGATGTCGGCGGCGACCGCATCGAGGAAATCAATATCATCGTCTCCGGCGGGAACTACGGCTGGCGCTACAAAGAAGGGCTCGAACTTCCAAGCTTCTCTTCCGGCGCATCGCCCAATCCAATGACGCTGCCACCCGCCGATGTCTCCGCGATGATTGCGCCCATCGCCCTGTATGCCCACTCAAACCTTGCGGCCAACGACCCGACGGTGCTGCCAAAGCTCGGCCTTTCGGTGACGGGCGGTTTCGTTTATCGCGGTGCCGCGATTCCAGCACTTCAGGGCAAGTATGTTTTCGGCGATTACGGATCCACGGCAGGCGCTTCCGACGGGCGCTTGATGGGCCTTGAAGAAAGCTCTCCCAACAGCGGCATCTTCACACTCACCCAGGCCCTTCCGATCATCAACAGCAGCAACCCCATCGTCGGCCAGCGCATCAACAGCCTCGGCGAAGATGAGAGCGGAGAAATTTATCTGGGATTAAAAACCACAGCGGGTGTGATGGAACTCAACAATGGGTTCCCCGCAGGCGGCATCTACAAAATCGTGCCGCTCACGACGGGAACGGTGATGGTTGAGCCTTCGAAGGACAACTCCATATTCTCCGAGTACACGAGCAATTCGGATGGTCAGGGCATCACGATGTTTGCGGGTGTGACAGGGAACAACACCAAGCGCAGGGCACTCATGGCCTTTGATGTTTCATCGGTGCCCGCAGGAGCAGTCATCTCCTCCGCCCAGGTGCAGCTCACCGTACCACTCGGACAGGGGTCCAATACTCCGATGACACTCCGCCGCATCACCCAACCCTGGGGTGAAGGAGCCTCCAACTCTGGCGAGACGGGCGGAACAGGCGTACTCGCCGATAATGGCGATGCCACATGGGTTCATCGTTTTTACCCATCCACGACATGGCCTACACCCGGCGGTGACTACAGTGCCACGGTCTCGGCCACACAATCGGTGAGCGGCTACGGCACTTACACCTGGACTTCGACGCAGCTCGCCACGGACGTCCAAGGCTGGGTGACCGCTCCGTCAACGAACAATGGCTGGATCCTCATTGGCGATGAAACAGGCACCTTGAATGCCAAGCGTATCTACACCCGCGAGGCGAACGTCTCGCTGCGTCCCAAGCTCACGGTCAACTACAGTGCCGCGCCGGCACTCACACGCCGCGAGAACTGGCTCCAGCAATATTACTCCACCGGACAGCACGTCGGTGACACCGCCGACCCCGAGGGTGACGGGATACCCAACCTCATTGAGTACGCCTATGGTTTTTCACCGCTCGTGACCAACAGTTCCACTTCCGGACTCGACGTCGGGGCGGCTGAGTCCGGCGCGAACAGCGTGGTGACCATCACCTTCCGCCGTGATCCGCGCGCCGTGGATCTCACCTATGCTCTGGAGACAAGCAGCGACCTGTTGAACTGGAGCACCCCGCCAATCGTGCAGAGCGTCGCGGGCGGCATTCCAACGGGGACCGGATACGTGGCTGAAAGCGACATCTTCGCTGAGGCGCCCATCCGCCTGGTGACAGCGCAGGAGACGATGACAACACCTGCAAAGAAATTTGTTCGGCTGCGAATCACCAAGCTGCCTTGAGTTAATCTGGAAACCGTGTTGCGAGGTTCCTGTTGAGTGAGTGAACCTGAATCTGTTCAGTTCCCAACAAGCACTCATCATTGCGAGAGAATGAGCCTGGAAAATCAAGGGATTGATTTTCATCACTCAACTCTCGCCACTCAACTGCGGGGTGCTAAGACATGAAGCCAAGATAACCGCCGTTATAGCTTCCCTGAAAACGCGTTAGATTAGGAAACACGGTGGCGATTTCACTGCTGCCCACGCCGAACCATTTGGCAAGAGTGGCCGCATATTGATCGACGGAAGTTGTGGGAATCCAGCGCCCTGTGCTGGTGTCATCCGGTCCGCCTACGGCGAGCGTGGGAAAGGTGCCGAAAGTTCGCTGACCATTGACGGCACCGCCGACGACGAGGTGATGGCTGCCCCAGCCATGGTCACTGCCAAGGCCATTGCAGGGGAAAGTGCGGCCAAAGTCACTCGCGGTGAAACACGTGACATTGTTCACAAAAGGTGTCACAGAGCCCTGGGTGATGCCGATCTGCTTCATCGCCTTCATGAAGGACCATATACACTGGCTGACTTCCGCCAGCAGGTTGGCCTGGCTGCCGATGATGACATTGGCTGCAGTAGGCGTGGCGCCGGCTGCATTTGTCTGGCCTGTGTGGGTGTCATAGCCGCCCACCTGCACAAAAAAGACCTGACGCTTCATCCCCAGTCCGTTACTGACGCCTGAGGCACGTGAACCGGCTTCGATGATCTGCGCCACCATCTTGAGCTGCTGCATGAGTCCGGAAGTGAACGTTGAACCACCATTCGGAGTAACCACTTGATTAGCAGTGCCCGTCTTGCTCCAATTGCCGACCGTGGTGTAATAAGAGGCCATCTGCGAACTGGCGAGAGCGGCACTCAAACCGGAACCGGCGGCAAGGGTGTTGTCCAATGCCTTGGCGTAATTGCTGGTGAAAGGATTCACATGGCCCTTATCATCACCAAGCATGGCTTTGAGCGTTCCATCACGCGCGATGGATGCCGACGACGGATTGTTGGGATTGGAGAGAGAAACAACGCCGCCCGTGCTGACGGAATACTGTTGCACTGAGTTTCCCACCTGGAAGGTGTTCGTGCCTGAAACGGTGATGCAGGTCGAAAGGATATCCAGTGATCCATTCTTCGGATTGGCATCGTGCACCAGATCCGCGATCCGGCCGCCCCAACCCGAAGAGATGGGCTGATCAGGTAGAGAGGTCTGCCAATGCGTGACCTGATCGGCATGGGAAAAAAGCTGCGGCGGTTTCTTGATCGAGTTGGCGAGATACTGCGCCTTGGTCATTGGAAAGACGAGTGGTCCACTGTTAAACACGGCGGCGACCTTGCCGAGATCATTGTATCCAGCGGTCTGGTTAAACATCTGCGCCAGTTCATACATTGCCGGATTCAGGGCGTAGTCGTGACCGTCGGAGTTCAATTTGTTCAAGGCCAGCGCCGTCGCGTTGTTCCCGGCCACCGCATTGGGCAGTGCCAGCACCGGTGTGCGGATTGTGGCGTAACTGGCATACTCAGAGGCAATCGTCGGAATGATCAGATTGTTCGAATCGTTGCCACCTGCCAGAAAAATGCAGACGAGCGCCTTGTAACCTGTGGAGTCGGCGGCCATTGCGGAGTTGATCAAATGCAGATCACGCAGGCAATTGCTCATCGCGCTCGCTCCGAGGGCGACCGGGGCGGCGCGGCGGAGGAAGCTCCTGCGCGAGATATTGAAGTGAGGTTCCGTCTTCATAGGTCTTCGGCTATTTCTGAACAGCGTATGCTGCGGAGGTGATGATAAGGTGGATGACAGCACGCACGCGGTCACGTCTCTGCAGGTTTGTCGGTGTCGTGTAGGGCAGATAGTCGAGCACGTTGCTGCCGTTCTTGTGGTTCACGAAATTCAGAATCCTGGTCTTGGGGCTTGGATCCAGAGGTGCTCCGATCAGAAGAATGGCAAGCTCGTCAATCAGACCCGAAATCCCTGCCTCACTGGTCTTGAGATTGGTCATGTAGGGCTCAATGTTCATGACGATTGTTCCGCTGCCGTTATTGAAACTGGAGAGCCCGTTGAGATTGCCGTTACCTCCGCCCGTACCAATGATCATGTTGGTGAGGCTGTTGGTCAGATTCATCACGTTCGTGTCCGTGGTGAGCTGAAACTCCGGTGAGTCCAGGCCAGTGTTGGCCAGCGTCCCGGGGAATTTGTAGTCCGGAAAGAAGTAATTGAACACCGTCGGTGAATTCAGAGGCGACTGTGAAATGGTGCTCTCGGTGGAACCTAGATTGTAGGTGCTTTGATTGATGACGACTGAACCTGATCGCCCCAGAGGGGGTGCCACCAACGGGTAAATGGTAATGCCATTGTTGGAGCCGGACGGATTGGGATAGGTGCCGCCATTCGCCGGGTTCGGTGTCCTAGATGTGGTGAAGTGATCTTCGTCAGTGATCGCGGAAACCGCGTATTCAGCATCTATCACAGGGCTGCCCACCACTGGCACATCCACCCAGATCTTGTTACCCACCTGAAGATTGTGATTCACGTTGGTGTTGAAGTTAATATTCGTCCCGCTCGGCGTGTAGCTGGAGGTAAACTTCGGCAGGAGGGCGTTGCCTCCGCGAGCCGTTGCCGGCGTGTCAGCGGTCTTCAGAGTGAAGGAAGTGCTGCCACTGGCACTCATCACATCAAAGACCCCATCCACAGGAATGGGCGCCCCGCCAGCTGTCGTCTGCGTGAGGAAAGTCAGGTAGACGCGACTCCTGACAAGTTTGGTCGATGTGCCAAAAACCGTGGGTGCGATCGTGCACTCCACGGGAATCGTGAACGAAGTCCCATCAATGACCGTGGGAATGAAGGTGCCGGTGATCGCGGTGGTGAATGTCCCGTCAAAAACACCCGCGATGGAGACCACGGCGCCACTGACAAGGTTGTGCGCGGCACCCGTTGTCACGGTGCATGGGTTGGCAGCGGTGACGCCAATGATGTTCACCGTCGTGCCCGGAACCGTCTGATTGGTCGGAGGGCCTCCGGTATTCACTGTCAGAATATTACTGCCGGCAGCCTGAGTGTAAGTCGCGTTGGTCATGCCCGTGGCAGCGACATCCAGAGTCGTCGCACCGACTAAGCTGCCCGTATTCACAGCCGACGCGGCCGTGCAGTTGGACGGGACGGTGAATGAGACCGGATCGATCACCGTCACGCTGAAAGTGCCACCACTGATGGCCGGGGAGAAAGTCCCGTTGGTTCCACTGATGGTTACGCTGTCACCTGTGGTCAGCCCGTGATTCTGCACGGTGGTGATCTTGCACGGGTTGCTGATCATTTTAGCCGAGGCAACACTGGTCGGGGCCACCGTGCAGCTGACGCCCTGAACCTCAAAAGTCAGCGCATCAACGACGGTAATGAGCCGCTGAGTCGTGAGCGGAGCAGCGGTGGTGCCGCCCGTGGAAACAATGAAAGTGCCACCCGTCAAACCGGTGATGATGACCGCGTTGCCGGTGGACAGTCCATGAGGCTGCACGGTATGAACACGCGCCAGAGTCGGACTGGCGGCTGCATCAATGCTGGCAATGTCCGTTGTCGTGCTCGCGATCCCCAGCGTCGAGTTGATGATGTAATTTGTGCTGGTGGGATTGGTGGATGGATTCGGCACGCTCGGCATCGGAGTCGTGTAGTTGCCCCTAAAATCCAGAGCGACGGTGAACCCTGAACTGAAATCATTCGGGGTCGAAGTGACGATGCGGAGCTTGTTGGAATTAACACCGGTCAACTGCGTGTACGTTCCAGTATAATTGGTTGCCGGAAAAGCGCGTGCCGGACCGGTCAGACGCATCAAAGGCTCACGCTGCTTGCCAAAGGTGGTGGAAGTCTGGGTGACACTGCTGCGGCGGGCTTCTCCATCGAGCAGTATCTGTGTAACAACTGCCGCCAAATCTCCACGAACCCCGGCGCCATTGTTTTTGAACTTCTGCACCACGCGGTAGATGTAGCCCGGGCTTGGATCACTGGTCACCAACCGCTGGATCAATTGCCTGCAGATGTAGGGAGGTACGTTGTCATTGTTCACAATGTTGTCGATCGCGAGGTCTAATTCCTTGAGCCCGTATTGATCATAGGGATGAGGCAGGGTGGTTCCTGAGTTGTCAGCCTGGGAACCGGTCACGGCAGAGATGCCGCCTGTGCCCGCAATGGCGGCAGGAAGAATCGTGGCACCCGTGACGGTGGCATTCGTGTAACCCGTGGGAGCTGTGTTGCAGTTGATGGCGACTTTGAATGAGTCGGCATCGACAATCTCAGTGACCTGATGCGAAGCATTGATCGAAGCGCTGAAGCTGCCGCCGGTCACATTGGCAATCATGATGGTGTCACCAACTTTCAATCCATGAATGCTGGTAGTGTTCACGATGCACGGTGTGCCCGTATTGATGCTGGCAAGGACAACTCGCGGCGTTCGCCCGGTCGCCGCAGGACTGATCGTATTGTTGAGCAGCAACTTGGAGGAAAGCTCATGCTGCGATGGGACGAGAACCATGGGATTGAGATAATCTGCAGCAGGTCCAAAACTAGTCGGAGCGCGCCCGTTCGCCTGGTTTGGCTGGGCATAATTCCAGCCGGTGAACAAATTGGCGAGGCCGATGATCGAGGGCTGCGTGTAGGTGGAAACAAGACCCGCATCTGATCCGATCACGAAGCGCCCGTCATCCCACATGCGATAGATGCCGACGGAAAACAACTGCATGATTTCGCGGGCATAATTTTCGTTCGGATGGCGACCGATGGTGTCATCACCCTTTTGGTTGGCGCGCATGTCAAGGTAGAGTCCCATGGCTGGGGTGAGGGTGACCTGCTTCAAAATGCCACGGAAATTGCCACTGTCCGTCAGTCCTGCAGTCGGCAGGCAGTAGTCCACCAGTTGATCATAATAATCAGCGAGAATACGACCGTTGCTTTGCAGAGGTCCGGTGTTGTTGGCCCAGGAAACCACCATGATTTCACTCAAGGCAAAAGCCAGTCGCTGACGCAACTGATCTGGTCCGCCAATGGACTGCTTCCACCAGGCATCCGTGAAGAGCGAAGAAGGATACGGTGTGTTGACGTCAGCGGTTAGACCGGCGACAACCGCGTTTGAAGTGCGACTAGCCGGCTTGCTGAGCTGATCCGTGATCCACGCCTGAAAGCTGCTGCTCTTGATGGCCTCAACATCGGCAGGGCTGGCTCCAAATGTTGCCTGATTCAGGAAGCGTGCCGCATTGGCCGAATCCACCGGATTATCCGTAGCCACTGGGGCCACATAGAGCGCGGCATCGGGTGGTGATTGTGAACCGTCAATGAGCCCAAACGTGCCCCGGATTTCGCCGGCAGGATACCCCACGGAATGGACATTCAAATAGACTTTGCCCTTGTGCAGCGCTTCCCGGATTTGAGTCACGCTGGAAAAGCTTCCCACCCTGGTGGCAAGGTTCCAGATATAGCCACCGTCACCCGTCTGCTCTGAGGGATTCTGATCTGCATCGTCAATGTCGTAAATGATTTCACCCTGAGGATGAACCACAAGATCATCCCCCGTGAATCCATCGACGTGGAGATGATAGGATGTCTTGGGTGATGCCAGGTTTTGGAAATTAAAACGCAGAATCCCCTCCGTCTCCGATGCATTGACCTGAATGTTGGCCGAGCCACTGGCTGAAGTGATTGCATTGAGTTGCGGCCCCAGATTGCAGGCATACAGCGACCCGGTTGACGGCGCGACCACCGGATAGTCGTAGGGTTGGAAAATGTATCCGGGCACTGTGCCACTGAACGGATATCCCTGAAGCGGGCCGCCTCCGTCAGGTATCAATGTGCGTGCACCATTTGGATTTGGCGCGCCGATCACGGCTGGAATCGTGCCGATGTCATCCTGACACCAACCAACTGCCACATAATCATCGACCGCATCAGCACCGGTATTATGCAGCACCTCAAAGTAATACTTTTCTCCAGCCACCAGGGACAACCACCCGGTTTGCTGGGTTGGGTA
>CAJCCF010000601.1 GCA_903960845.1 uncultured Verrucomicrobiota bacterium
CCCGCATTCTTGGGCATTGCTTTATAGAATTCGATAACCTGCTCCAAGGATGCTAGATTGCCTTTGAATCGGGCAGAGCTGTCTCTACCCCCCAATAGCTTCAATGCCTCCTCTTTGGCTGCTCTGAGGCTCTGGGCGGCAATGAAGGCATCAATGGCTCTTCCCTTGGCCCGTGATCTCAAACGCCAGCCGTTTTGATGAGGCAGAAGCTTGTATCGTTTTCCAGAGTGGAAGATGGTTGGGGACTCGCGTGATTTGCGAATCCGCTTTTGGGTCAAATTGGGGTCAATCTTGCCTATTTTGTGGGCAGCGTCGGCGGGCATGGGGGCGGCGATTGTAACAATCGGGCCTCATCATCCGGTTTCAGAGAATCATCGTAAGCCGTTGGAAAGAAGGCTGATCTGACAAATCCTGCATCTTGCATAACTAAAGACATCCCTTGTTAGGGATGGTGCGCTCGAGAGGACTCGAACCTCCACGATGTTAGTCACTAGAACCTGAATCTAGCGCGTCTACCAATTCCGCCACGAGCGCAACTCTCCGAACGGGCTGCGATCATTGACCAGTCTTACAACATCGCAACCGAGAAAATGGAAATTGTTCAGTCCCGCCATTCAGATATTTGCTAAAACGGGCCTGCAATCATCTCATTTGCCCTTCATTTCGAATACAAAGCCTCGTCACAAAGTCTGAATCACGTCCGAAGTCGATCCAAGAAACGACTTGATTGATTCGTGAATTTAAGAAAGCTTAACTATATGAAAATGAATTATCCCCTCCGCTGCTGTGTGGTGGTTGCTTCCATGGTTTCCGTGAGATCTGAGTGTCAGGCTCAGCAGGTGCAGGAATATGGTTATGCGCAGCCCCCGGTATATCCGCAGCAGGGTTATGCTCCGCCGAATCAGCCTCAACCGGCCTATGGACAGCCTCCAAATGCTTCCCAACCGCAGGCGTACCCGCAGCAAAATTACCCACAACAACAGACGTATCCGCAGCAAGGATATGCTCAGCCGCAGGCCTATCCTCAGCAAGGCTACGCACAGCCTCAAGCGAGGCAGCCTGAGTATGTGAGTCCTTTGCAGTTTCTACCCAGCTTTGGGCGAAAATTCGGCAATATGTTTCGGCGTCTTTTTTATGGTGATGCGCCACCAGCGAAGTCTGGTCAACCGCCGCAGCAGGCCAGACGCCTTGAGCAACCACCTCAGGGCTACACTCCGCCGCCAAATTCTCTTCCGCCCGGTTCCGTGCCTCAGCAGGGATATGCACCGCGTTATGAGACGGCACCAATCCCTCGCACAGCCACACCGGCCATGCCTCCAACGAGCCGTATGGGTTCGGGGTCCACCAAAATACCCTCGGTTGATAAAAAGAGCACCCCTCCGGCAACCCTTAGGAAGAGCGATTCATTGCCCTCTAAACCAAAGTACACACCGCCAAGCATCACTCGAGAGTCGCCACAAATAGAGGAGGAACCATCTCCGACTCCCGATAGGACCAAGACAAAAAGTGAATCTGTGCAACCTCCTGCTCCCAAGTCAGCAACGACTTCCACGAATGGCAAATCCAAAGGCGGTTCCAATGCAGCCTCCAGCAGTGGTGGTTATCTGCGCGGTAAAAGGGGTAGCAAGGAAGGACGCGTGATCAGTCCTTATCCACCCTACCGCGAACTTGATGTCAGCGGTCTATCCAGCGGATCACTGGCCTTGGATCCCACAACCCAAAAGGTTTTTGAGGTGCCGTAGTCCGCGCTTAAAGCCAGAAACGGAAATGGCAGGCTGCTTCTGCGTTCGCGGTTGGATGCATAGGAAGCGGAAAATCCAGTGGGCCAATGAAGGATAAAAATCGGTTTTCAGACAATCCTGTTCCTAAATAAAAAAGGCCCTCCGGCAATGTGCAGGAGGGCCTTTTTATTTCAATCGAAGCCAAACTTCAGTTCACGAGAGGTACGAGGTTGTCTTTGCACCATTGGCCGTTTTGTTTTGTCACGGAGTCTGGATCTTCGACGGCCACATGAGCCTCATCCTCGCAAATGATCCAGCCTTCATACTGATGCAGCGTGAGCCACTCGGTGATCCTGTGGAAATCCAGCTTGCCCGTTCCCATTTGGGCCCATGGTTCAGCACCGTTACCGGAGAAATCCTTGTAATGAATGTGGTTCACGAGGTGAGCCCATTTGTTCATCGTGGCGATGACATCCATGCCCCCACGGATAATGTGTCCAACATCAGGTGTCCATCCGGTGACTTTTGGGTCAAGGCTGCTGAGGACAACATCGTAGTCCTCCTGCGTGCGCACGATTGATGGCGGCGGACTGTTTGGATGGAAAGAGCAAACAAGTCCTGCATCCACGGCCCGCCGACTTACGGCATTCACGTTTTTCACCAGGTTAAGCCGGCGATCCTGAAGGTTGTTTTTACGACCACTTGGCAGCGGCACGGTGCCAAGTTTGGCGCCAGGAAAATGTTTCAGCGTGGCGATGGCGTAGTCTGCGGCAGCGCGCTCTTCAGGTGTTTCCTGTTCGGCATCCCACTGACAAACGAGGGCAAGCCCTGCCAGTTTCATGTTATGCTGCGCCAGGCAATCCTTGAGTTTTGCCGGGTCTTTGAGGTCGCCAAGCCAATATTCGGATACGCCTAGACCGCGTTTCGCAACTTCAAGGACCATTGGCTCGATGCCGCTAAAACCAGCTTCCGCTGCGACCTTGATCATGTGGTCGAGTTTATTGTCATAGCCTTTGCCAGTGCCCTGCATAAACCAGGTGTAAACCTGGGAGCCGAATTCAATTTTGCCCATGTTGGTGGATTTCTGTGTTGGTGTGGTCGTTTGAATGTCACGCCATGAAGTGGCGTGCGGCAGTATTGGAAACGACGGCAGGCTCACTGTCCAGCCTCGATCTTCAGGATTCCCAAATGCAAATGACGCCAAGGCTACCAATCAAGCTTTTTACCGGATCGGTTCCACGGTGAAATAATGATGATGGGGTGGTGATGTGACTAATAATTAAATATCAGAAGGTATTAATAATTTACATTTGTTGGTATTTGATGATTGCGCTACTATCTGTAAATTATATAAACTTATCAAAATTATAAATAATTATGAAAAAGCTAATCCTGATCCAAAACGACCACCCCTCCACGGGTAAAAGCACGCTGGTGCATTGTCTCAGTCGGTATCTTGATCAATATGGTGTTCCGCATCAAGTGAAGGCCTTGGTAGAGGATTTAGCTGAAGATAAGCCCGACCATTTTCTGGACAGTTCTCGACTGACGGCCCGCTCCTTCCTTCACGTTTTGGACAATTGCCCGATCACGATTCTCGAAATCAGCACGGGCTTGGCTGAATTCTTCCTGAAGTTTTATCAGAATCACCAACTGGAGTCGCTGCTTGACGGGGCAGGCGTCAGTCTATCGGTAGTTCTCCCAATCACGAGCGAGAGCGATAGTTTCGATGCCGTGATCGAAGCCGCCGAGGTTTATTCGGACAATGCCGAGTACCTCATCGCCCATCTCATCACCAGTAGTTACGAAGACGATGAAAAAATCTGGGACAGAAGCTATGCCGCTCGTGTGATGGACATGTTTGAAGCAGTGGAACTTCATATTCCAGAGATCGGATTCCAGATTGAAATGGAACTTCGCGCGCAACATAAAGAACTGGCTGATGCCATCCTTGATCTGAATGCGGCAGGAAGTTACGGCAAGGATTTCACGAAATGGAACAACCGTGTCATGGGGCAGGTCGAAAGCGCGCGTCAGTATCTGTTTGGCGAAGCATTCAAGCCTCTCACCCAACCTAAAGTGGTCGAGAAAAAAGGGCGTAACAAAGCCCTGATTGCTTGATGATGGCGGCTTGACGAGATGCAGGAGAACTTCGTTTCTCTTGCTTGCTCCATTTACGATTGGCTGCACTCACTCGGCAGGTGAGTTCCCAGACGAGACACTCGAAGTTTGGTTTTCAGGTTTCACTGTGGCTTGAGGATTTGCTTCTGCGCCTCCTGCAGTTCTTTGTGCAAAGCCATGATCTCGCGCTGGATTTCGGCGGCGTCTTCGGGATTGAGGCTGGGGTGTTTGAGCTGGGTTTGCAGGCGCTGCTTCTGCATTTGCAGGCGGGCGATCTCCAGAGCGCTCATGGCGTGCCTGGCAGAATCCAGGCCGCCACCGGTCGCGGAGGATTGATGCAGGATCTGGGTGAGCGCGGCTTCTTCTTCGTGATCGAGTCCGGTGAGGAAAACATTCACGCCCACCGGGTCCAGAGGATCAAAGCTGCCGCGCCAGACGAGGGCAAGAAGTTCCGTGCCGGGAAGGTCTCTCAGCACGTCGTCATGCGACTGATGGCGCAGCCAGTCGAGCACCTCGGCATCGGCAAGCGCGAGTTGGCAAAGCAGCAGGGCGTTGCGATCCTGGCTGGCGAGCAGTTGCTTGCCGGGATGTTCGCCTGCGGTTTTTTCCACTTTTGCTTTACCAGCTTTTGGTTGGGCGCGGGCGATGAGCTTGCGGATGGTGTCCTCCGGAATGCCGAGACGCACGGCGACGCGCTGAATGGCCGTCTCGCGAGCAACGGGGCTTTCAAGAAGGCTGATGTTCAAAGCCATTTCCTCGGCAAACTTCACGCGTTCACGCATCTCGTCCATGTTGCGGCGTGAGCCGACGACTTCGACCTGGTAGTCGATGAAGTCGCGCGAGTTTTTGAGCAGCGCTGCAAAGGCTTCCGGGCCTTGCTTGCGGATCAGTGAGTCGGGATCTTCGCCCGCTGGGAGGGCGGCGACTTTGACGATGAGGCCGGTAGGCGCGAGAATTCGAAAAGCTTTCTCGGCGGCGCCGAATCCCGCATTGTCGGAATCGTAGCAGAGCAGGATTTCATCGGCTTGCCGCTTGAGCGCCTTGGCATGGAATTCGGTGAAGGCGGTGCCTTGTCCGGCGACGACGTTTTGAAAGCCGGCCTCGTAAATCATGATCGTGTCGATCTGGCCTTCGCAGACGATGGCTTGACCGGCTTTGGAGATGGGGCGCTTGGATTTGTCGAAACCGAAGAGCACCTTGCTCTTGTTGAAGATGGGCGTTTCGGGCGAATTCAGGTACTTTGCCTTCGCCGTTTTTTCGAGCGCGCGTCCGCTGAAGGCGATCACCTCGCCATTGTCATTGCGTATCGGGAACATGAGGCGATGGCGGAATCCCGGATACGTGTCTCCGCGCTCCTCGCTGAATTTGAGGATGCCTGCATCGAGCAGGAGTTGCTGGCTGAACTTGTGTTTGGCTGCCCAATGGCGCAGGGAAACACTGTCCGGCGGGGCGTAGCCGATCATCCAGCTTTTGGCCACGGCAGAGGTGATGCCGCGACCTTTGAGATAGGCGCGCGCTTCTTCCGCCACCGGGCTTTTCATGAGCAGTTGATGATACCACGCGGCCAGTTCCTGGTGGGCGCGGATCATCAGGGAGCGGATCTTGGCTTCCTTTTCTGCGTTGGCGTCCCAGACTTCTTCCTGAATACGGATGTTCGCTGCGTCAGCCAGGCGCTTCACGGCCTCCATGAACGTCAGGCCATCATGCTCCATGACGAAGCGGAAGGCATTGCCACCGGCTCCGCAGCCAAAGCAGTGGTAGGAGTTGGTGGAGGGCCGCACGTTGAATGACGGCGACTTCTCATTGTGAAAAGGGCACAACCCTACCCAGTTCGTGCCTGCCCGGCGCAGTTTCACCGAGCGCCCGATGAGATCCACGATGTCCGTGGACGCGAGCACTTGTTGCAGGGTTTCTTCCGGGATCTTGGCCATTGGGGCAGGGGATCACCAGCGCACGACGGAGCTGGCCCAGGTGAAACCACCGCCGAAGGCGACGAGCAGCACCACATCACCGCGCTTGATCTTGCCCTGGCGGTGCGCCTCATCCAGCGCGACGGGGATGGTGGCGGCGCTGGTGTTGCCGTACTTGTCCAGGTTCATGAAGGTCTTTTCCATCGGCAGGCCGAGTCGGTCGGCAATGGCGCTGATGATGCGGGCATTGGCCTGGTGCGGGATGACCATGTCGATGTCAGATTTAGTTAGACCGGCAGCCTCAAGCGCCTGCTCGCTGGCCTTGCACATGCGGGTGACGGCGTGCTTGAAGGTTTCACGCCCCTCCATGTGGATCGTGTTCGGGCGGCTGGCGACGTTCTCCGCCGTGATCGGGCAGGCGCTGCCTCCTCCGGGGACTTTGAGCACATCGGTCAGGGTGCCATCGCTGCCCATGACGGTGGAGAGCACTCGGCCCGGGGCATCCTTGCCCGGATCTTCGGCGCGGATGACGACAGCTCCTGCGCCATCACCAAAGAGCACGCAGGTGTTCCGATCCTTCCAGTTGATCAGCGTGCTGAGTTTTTCCGCACCAATGACCAGCGCCGTGGTGCGCGTGCCGGCATTCAGAAAGTGCCGTGCGATTTGCAGCGCGTACAGGAAGCCCGAACAGGCCGCGCTGATGTCAAAGCAGACCGCATTGGTGGCTCCGATTTTCTTTTGCACAAAGCAGGCCGTGGACGGGAAGAACATATCCGGCGTGACGGTGGCGACGACGATGAGATCAATCTCCTCAGGCGTAACTCCAGCGGCGGTCATGGCGCGGCGGGCGGCCTCTGAAGCCAGATCACTGGTGGCCTGATCATCCGCTGCGATGCGCCGCTCCCGGATGCCGGTGCGCGAGGAGATCCATTCGTCGGAAGTCTCAACAATCTTGGAGAGTTCGTCGTTGGTGAGGATTTTTTCCGGCATGTAACTGCCGGTGCCAATGATGCTGGAGACGCAGGCGGAAGGCGGATTAGGCGTGAGCATGGATGAGAAGATGTTGGGAGATGGCCGCCTCGATGTGCGGGTTCACCTGATGGGAAATGGTTTCGCAGGCCATGCGGATCGCGTTCTTCATGGCATAAGCGCTGGCGCCACCATGTGCGATGATGGTGATGCCATTGAGGCCGAGCAGGGGCATGCCGCCGGATTCATCGGCGTTGGTTTTTTGATGCACGCGTTTGAAGGCGGGCTTGGCCAGCATTGCGCCGAGTTTGGTGAATGTGGAGGCCATGATCTCGGCCTTGATCATGCCGAACAGGGCATGAGCCAGGGCTTCCGAAGTTTTGAGCAGAATGTTGCCGGTGAAGCCATCACAAACGACGACATCCGGTGGTGTTTCCCAGAGGTCGTGACCCTCGACGTTGCCGATGAAATTGATGCCGGGTGTGGTGCGCAGGAGTTTGCTGGTTTCCTTGGTCAATGCGTTGCCCTTATCCTCCTCCGTGCCATTGGACATGAGACCGATGCGTGGATTGTCGCGGCCCAGAACATGCCGGGCATAGGCACTTCCCATGACCGCGTTTTGGACGAGATGCTCGGGCAGACTGTCGGGATTGGCACCGGCATCAATGAGCACCCAGCGGTGGGTCATGGAGGGCATGATGGCGGCGATGGCTGGACGCTCGATGTGGGGCAGGGTTCTCAGCTTGATGAGACTTGCCGTGACTGCTGCTCCGGTGTGACCGGCGCTGACCACGGCATCGGCCCGCCGGTCTTTGACCAGATCGACCGCACGGGAAATGGAACTATCCTTCTTCTTGCGCACGGCATCCAGGCCGCTGTCATGCATGTCCACGACCTGATAGGCGGGGATGATCTCAAGCTTCGGGCTTTGAGCGATTTCCTGATGCTGCATTTCGCGCTCGATGACCTCAGGCACGCCGACGAGAAAGATTTTTTCAATCTGCGGCAGTTCCTTCAGGGCAAGTTTGAGCCCGCCCATCGGATTCCTCGGGGCGTGGTCACCGCCCATGACATCGAGTGCGATTTTCATTATGAGATGCTCAAGCTGATTCTGGAGAGTTGATGAACACGGCGATTATCTTCAATGCAGGAAGTGGCGGTAACCGGTAAAGATCATGGCCATTTTGCGCTCGTCTGCGGCCGCGATGACTTCTTCATCACGCATTGATCCGCCGGGCTGGATGGCTGCGGTGGCACCGGCTTCTCCACAGGCGATCAGGCCGTCGGCAAAGGGGAACATGGCATCGCTGGCAACCACGCTGTTGGCGAGTGAGAGGCCGGCCTCCTTGGCCTTCCAGATGGCGATGCGGCAGGAGTCCACGCGGCTCATTTGTCCGGCACCGATGCCGAGTGTGCGGTCGTGCGTGGCAAAGACGATGGCGTTTGATTTTACATGCTTCACCACGCGCCAGGCAAAGCGCATCGCCTCGATCTCATCGCGGGTCGGCGGACGTTTTGTCTTCACTTTGGACTCGAGATCTTCCATGCCGAGCGCACGCGGATCACTGTCCATGACCATGAAACCACCGGGGGCATTGCGGATGGTTGGCTCACGCAGCGCCTCGGTCACGCTTGGCAGCATCTGGATCAGGCGCAGGTTCTTCTTCTTCTGCAACAGCGCCCGCGCATCGGCATCGTAATCTGGAGCGATGATGACGTCGGTGAAGATTTCCGAGATGATGCGCGCCAGGCCCAGCGTCATGCTGCGATTGATCACGATCACGCCGCCAAAGGGGGCTTGTTTGTCGGTTTCGAAAGCCTTCGTCCATGCTTCCCGCAGATCTTCGTCCGCACAGCCCACACCGCAGGGATTCGTGTGCTTCAGGATGGAAACGCAGGGCCGGCGGAACTCCTGGATCAGGGCTGCCGCCGATTGGATGTCGAGCACGTTCGTGTAGCTCAGATCCTTGCCGTGGAGTTGGTTGAAGTAGTCGCCAAAGTGGCCGTAAAGCGCTGCTTTCTGGTGTGGATTATCACCATAACGCAGCTCGCTGTGCAGTGGCAGGGTCAGCGAGTAGGTCTTCTGGGTGGTTTGCTCCTTGTTCAGGAAACCGGCGATGGCGGCATCATAGCTCGAGGTGCGCTGGAAGACCTTGCAGGCCAGTCTCTCGCGGGTGGCCAGGGTGGTGTCGCCCTGGTTCTCTTTCATTTCCGCCAGCACTCCGGCATAATCCGCCGGATCAGAAATCACAGTCACCCAGCGGTGGTTTTTCGCCGCGCTGCGCAGCATGGAAGGACCGCCGATATCGATGTTCTCGATGGCTTCCTCCAGGGTCACATCCTTTTTCGCCACGGTCTGTTCAAAGGGATACAGATTCACAATCACCAGGTCGATCACCGGGATGTCGTGCTTTTTGGCGTTGCGCTTGTCCTCGTCATTGTCGCGGCGCTGCAGCAGGCCACCGTGGATTTTCGGGTGCAGCGTCTTCACCCGTCCGTCGAACATTTCAGGGAAGGCCGTGTGCTCAGAGACATCGATCACGGTCAGCCCGGCCGCCTTCAGATGCTTGGATGTGCCCCCGGTGGAGAGCAGTTCCACCCCTAGCTCAGCGAGTCCTCTGGCAAAGTCGAGCAGACCGGTTTTATCAGAAACAGAAAGAAGGGCACGGGCGATGGGCATGTGGTGAGGGTGGAGTTCGGGAGAGGGCCCAGTAAAGGGCGATTTGTCCGCCGGGCAAGAGCAGGATCAAAACTCCCTGAAAGATCCACCCCGCAAAACCTGCCCACCTCAGGTGTTTTCCTGCAGGCCGGAGCGTGGATGCCGCAAGTTGCTCTCAAACCCCGGGCATTCTGGCGAAGATCTCCACGGTGCTGGCCTTCACAACCACGAGCCAATCTGCGTCGACAGCGGACTACCTGACATTGCATGTTCCGCTCCAGCGGAGTGAAGCAAAGGAGTCGCGCTCATTGTCAGCCATCAGATGAAACCTCTTGCCGATGCAGGAGAGGCGGGAATGTGTGCACTTGATGGAACGTGATAAATTGCCGCTGGAGCGCCGACTGAGACAGGAAATTTTGTTCGCACGCGAACGCGTTTATCGCTTTGCACAACCGACGCCCCTTGAGCAACTGCTGTTGCCGAATGCGGAATCAGGACCCGAGATCTGGGTGAAGCGGGAGGATTTGTCGTCGGTGAAGAGCTACAAATGGCGGGGTGCATGCAATTGCATGGCACAGCTTTCACCGGAACAGCGTGCGCGCGGCGTCGTGACGGCATCGGCGGGCAACCATGCGCAGGGCGTGGCTCTGGCGGCTCGGACGCTTGGCATCTTCGCCCGCATTCACATGCCGCGTTCGACGCCAAAGGTGAAGCAGAATGCCGTGCGACTGCATGGTGGTGAGTTTGTGCAGATCGTTCTCACGGGTGACAGCTATGACGACGCGGTAATGGCGGCGCGTGAGGATGAGCGCACCAGCGGCGCGGTCTACGTGCACGCGTATGACGACCTTCAAGTGATGGCTGGTCAGGGCACGCTTGCGGATGAGGTGGTGCTGTCGGGACACGGGCCTTTCGATGTCGCTTATCTGCAAATCGGTGGTGGTGGCATGGCCTCAGCGTCAGCTGACTGGCTTAAAACCTACTGGCCAGACATTCAAATCATTGGCGTCGAAGGCGTTGGTCAGGCGTCAATGAAGGCCGCCATCGAAGCGGGCAAACCGGTGGAACTTCATGATCTGGACATCTTCTGTGACGGCACAGCCGTGCGCAAAGCAGGGGCGCTGCCCTTTGAGATTTGTCGTGAGTTGCTTGACCAGGTTGTCACCGTGACGAATGCCGAAGTCAGCTCGGCCATTCGTGTCTTGTGGGAAACTCTGCGCTGCATCTCCGAGCCATCGGGCGCCATGGGACTTGCCGCAGTGATCAAAGATCAGGCAGTGCTGGCAGGCAAGAAGGTGCTCATCGTCATCACCGGTGCCAACATCGACTTCCTCCAGCTCGGCCTCATCGCACAGTCCGAAGGCTCCGGCAGTGCGGCTGCAAGGACGCTGCGTGGTCGCATTCCTGAGCGTCCCGGCGCAATGCTCGCGCTGCTTGATTCGTGCTTCGCAGGTCTCAACATCGCCGACTTCCAGTATGGGCTGCATCATGCCGCCGAAGCCTGGCCAACCTTCACGGTCACATCAGATCACGCCGCCATGCTGTCTGCGCTGCCGGAGCGATTGAAGGCAAACGGCTATGAATGGGAAGATCTGGCTGGGGCCGTGGATGTGGCTTTCCGCGCCATCCCTCTGCGTAGCAATCTGCTGCGCCATCCGGTGTTCCTGCGCCTCGATTTTTACGAGCGTCCAGGCGCATTGCATGATTTTTTATCCCGACTCATCCGCGATCGTGCCAGCCTGTGTTACTTCAACTATCGTCAATCGGGCGAGCGTATCGGACGCGCCCTGATCGGCCTTGATTTCGACAGCGCTGAATCCCGCGCTGCTTTCCTCAAAACCCTGCCTGAACAGGGTGAAGGCTACCGCTTCTGCAAATCTTTGGATGAAGCCACAACAGCAAGGATGATCGCATGATGGCAGCACTTCGATCACGAGCCTGGTTGCTCATGGCAATTGCGATCCTGTGGTTCAGCGCGGGCTTCGCTGCGCCTGTGAAGATCATCTTCGACACGGACATGGAGACGGATTGCGATGACGCTGGCGCACTGGCAGTGCTGCATGCGCTGGCGGATCGCGGAGAGTGCGAAATCCTGGCGACGGTGACAAGTGTCCGGGATGTGAACTCCATCGCCACGGTGGATGCGATCAATCGTTATCGCGGAAGAGCGGAACTGCCGCTGGGCATGGTGAAGGGCACAGGCGTGCTGGAGAAATCCAAGTTCGCGGGATTGATTGCGAAGCAGTTTCCGAATCGCGTGAAGTCGCCGGAAGAAATTGTTGATGCGGTGACGGTGTATCGCGATGTGCTCGCGAAACATCCGGATCATTCGGTGGTGATTGTCACCGTCGGCTACCTGACGAATCTCAAAAAACTGCTGCAACTGCCCGCGAGCGACAGCCATCCAAGTGGTATGGATCTCATCAAGACCAAGGTTGTGAAGTGGGTCTGCATGGGCGGTAATTTCATTGGCAATCCGCCAAAGGATGATTTGAAGCTGGGCAACGTGAACTTCCAGCGCGACGCGGCTTCAGCGTATTTGGTGATTCCGCATTGGCCGGGTGAGATCGTCTTCGCCGGACGGGAAGTGTGCTCCGTGCCCAGCGGTCTCATGATTGGTGAGCATCTTGCGACAACACCTGCTGACAATCCTGTGCGCCGCGCTTACGAGCATTACTTCGGCGGTCAGGCAAAAAATCGACACGTCGCTGATCTCGCGACGGTTTTATACGCCGTCCGTGGCTTGTCCGACTGTTGGGACATCTCTGAGCAAGGCAGCATGGACCTAAAAGAGGACATGACTTTCAACTGGCACTTCACGTCCGGCGGCAGTCAGCGCTATCTTTTGAAGAAGCGGAACAATGATCGTCATGTTGAGTCCGTGCTCGATGAGCTGCTGACCGCTCCTGTGAAAACGCTGCTAA
>CAJCCF010000602.1 GCA_903960845.1 uncultured Verrucomicrobiota bacterium
GCTTCGCGGCGATCTTCGCAATGGGGAAGCCGGTGGCCTTGGACGCGAGCGCGGAGCTGCGGCTGACGCGCGGGTTCATCTCGATGACGATCATGCGGCCCGTGTCGGGATGGACAGCAAACTGGATGTTCGATCCGCCGGTCTCCACGCCGATCTCGCGGATGCAGGCAAATGAGAAGTCGCGCATGATTTGGTACTCGCGATCCGTGAGCGTCTGGATCGGAGCGACAGTGATGGAGTCGCCGGTGTGCACGCCCATGGGGTCGAGGTTCTCGATGGAGCAGATGATGACGCAGTTGTCCGCGCGGTCGCGCATGACCTCCATTTCGAACTCCTTCCAGCCGAGGAGGGACTCTTCAATGAGCACTTCGGTGACGGGCGAGAGATCGAGCCCGCTGGCGGTGATGGTTTCAAACTCTTCTTTGTTGTACGCGATGCCACCGCCGGTGCCGCCGAGCGTGTAGGCGGGGCGGATGATGAGTGGCAGCGTGCCGATTTCTTCAGCGATCTTCCGCGCTTCTTCAATCGTGTGAGCCACGCCGGACTGCGGCAGGTCGAGCCCGATCTTGAGCATGGCGTTTTTGAACTTGAGGCGGTCTTCGCCTTTTTCGATGGCCTCCGCATTGGCGCCGATCATGCGCACGCCGTGCTTGGTCAGCGTGCCGGCATTCCACAGCGACATGGCGCAATTCAACGCCGTCTGTCCGCCGAGGGTTGGGAGCAGTGCATCCGGCTTTTCGATCATGATGATCTTTTCCACCATCTCGGGGTTGATCGGCTCGATGTAAGTCCGGTAAGCGAACTCCGGATCGGTCATGATGGTGGCCGGATTGGAGTTGATGAGCACCACCTCATAGCCTTCTTCACGCAGAGCCTTACAGGCCTGAACGCCGGAGTAGTCGAACTCACAACCCTGGCCGATGACGATGGGGCCGGAGCCGATGACGAGGATGCGATGGATGGAGGTGTCTTTAGGCATGAAGGAGCGTGGGGCGAAGGGCTGGGAGCGAAGAGAAGGGAAAGCGTGGGATTGGGCCGCTTTCAGGATGCCGGGGGAGAGGAATCAGAGCGATTCGCCGCACTTGGCGGGCCGGAAAGCGCGGCATCTTGCACGGTCGGGGCGGGCTGTAAAGGGCGGGCTGAAAATGGCGTCAAATGAATGCCCTCCCGGCAGGCCGAATGACCATCGTCGGTTTGGAGCCGCCAGACCTTGTTCAGGTTCCGCGTTTGTTGCCGAAGAGCTCAATGTGGAGCCGTGGGCTGAGGCGGTAGCCATGGGTGAGGCAGGCTTTCACGAGCAGCGGGTAACGGCTGCGCATGGTCTCCAGGCTGATCCCTTCAGGCATGAGCAGCACTTTCTCAGGTGGCACGGGGATGCCGATGCTGGCGACCACGGCCCGGGCTTCGCTGAGATCGGCTTCGCCGGAAATGACGAACTTGAGCTGGTAGTCGAGGGCGGTTTCCAGCCATTCGCGGAGCACGGCGGGCTGGAGGCGGGTCTGCTCATGGCGCTGGACCCAGGCGGCTCCGGCCTTGTCCTCGCCAGGCGTGGAGTTCGCCAACTTCGGGCTTAGGGAGGCGAGATCGACGCGCAGGCCACCGGGCGACACCGTGCCCGCAGTCTCGATGGTGACGTGCTTGCGCTGCGCTTGCAGCATCGTGATGAGTTCACGAATGCCTTTTGCAATCATCGGCTCTCCGCCAGTGACCACCACGTGCCGGGCTGGATGCTTTGCCACCTCGGCCAGGATGGATTCAAGCGTCATCTCCGGTCCCTCGGGTGACCAGGAGGCATAGGGCGTGTCACACCAGGTGCAGCGCAGGTTGCAGCCGGAAGTGCGAATGAAAACGGAGGGCACACCGGTCAGTGTCCCCTCGCCCTGAACGGAATAAAAGATCTCCGAGATGCGCATGGGCGGGAGAGTAGCCAAAGAATGGCGAATGACGAACGACGATTCAGCGGGTCGAGTTTTAGTCTGACTGAGGCGGGGGTGTCTCAGTCATCCGCTTGTCGCCGCTTGCAGTCGGCGGGCATCTCGGGATAGCATCCGCCGCATGTCCCGGCGCATCTTGTTTTTCCTCATCCTTGGCGTTTTTGCACTGAGCAGTTGCGCGTCCAAACCAAAACGCTGGGACTACAAATATGCGAGCGGCAGAACGGCGGTGATTGTCGGGGGCAGAGCGGTGCCGCCCGCCGGACTGCCGCATGAAGTCATGCGCGCCATCAATGCCGGCAATCAGATCGTCGGGATGCCCTACAAGTTCGGTGGCGGACACCGCTCCTTCCTGGATTCGGGTTACGACTGCTCGGGCACGGTGTCCTATGCGCTGCACGGTGCGGGCCTGCTGAAATCGGTGGGCACTTCCAGCAGCATGAAGAAGTATGGCAAATCAGGCGAGGGCAAATACATCACCGTGTACGCCAAGAGCGGCCACACCTTCATCGTCATCGCGGGGTTGCGGCTGGACACGGGCTACAATGGTGAGAATGAGGGCCCTAAATGGTCCACACGCTCGCGGCCGATCAAGGGTTACACCGCACGGCATCCGCCGGGGTTGTAAGGCTTCCCGGACAAAAGCGGCGGTGTAATCCGCATGGAAACGGGCTTGCAGAGCGGGCCTGGGCTTTTAACATCGCCACCCCCCTTTAATTTACAATGGAACAACCCCTCCCTGGACAACGCTGGGTCAGCGATAGTGAACCCGAACTAGGCCTTGGCGTGGTGATGAAGGCCGAGTTTGGCCGTTTGGAAATCTTCTTTCCCGCCGCAAGCGAACATCGCCAGTACGCCCTGAAAACCGCTCCGCTCCGCCGCGTGCATTTCCTGGCTGGCGACACGATCAAAACACATGACGGCTTCACCGTCGAAGTCGAGTCGGTGGAGGAGCGCAATGGAATGCTCTTTTACATCGCCAGTGACCGCGAGGTCAGCGAGTCGGAATTATCTGACACGATCAGCTTCAGCAAGCCGGAAGACCGTCTCATGGCTGCACAGACCGATGATCTCCGCACTTACGACCTGCGGGTCGAGGCGCTCCGGCGCCGCGCCGAGATCCGTCAGTCGCCAGTGCGCGGATTCATGGGCGGACGGGTGGATTTGCTGCCGCATCAAATGTACATCGCCAGCGAAGTCGCCGGACGTCTCGTGCCGCGCGTGCTGCTGGCTGATGAGGTGGGTCTGGGCAAAACCATCGAGGCCAGCCTGATCCTGCATCGCCTGCACCTCACCGGCCGCGCCGAGCGGGTGCTCGTGCTGGTGCCGGATGCATTGGTGCATCAATGGTTCGTCGAACTGTACCGCCGTTTCCATCTCACCTTTTCGATTTACGACGAAGTGCGCTGCGACGTGCTGGAGACCGAGGAAGAGGGCATCAATCCATTCCTGGAAAGCCAGCTCGTGCTTTGCAGCACCAGCTTTCTGGCCAATTCGCCATCGCGTGCCAAGCAGGCGCTCAATGCAGGCTGGGATCTGCTCGTTGTCGATGAGGCGCATCATCTGGAATGGAGCACCGAGGCCGCCAGTCCCGCCTACACCCTGGTCGAGACACTCACTGCGAAAATCCCCGGCCTGCTACTGCTCACGGCCACACCGCAGCAACTCGGACCTGAAGGGCACTTTGCCCGGCTGCGTTTGCTCGATGCCAATCGCTACGGTGATCTTGCCGAGTTCAAGGCGGAGTCAGAGCACTACGAAGAAGTCGCCAGCGCCGTGAACCGGGTCCTCTCCGGCAAGAGCCTCACGGCTGCTGACCAGAAGCTCTTTGCCAAAAAATCACCGCATGTGCAGGAGCA
>CAJCCF010000603.1 GCA_903960845.1 uncultured Verrucomicrobiota bacterium
AGGAGCCTGACATTTTCCTCAATCTCGCCCGCACCGACACCTCCAGTCTCGTCCATCTCACGCTGGCCTCCACGCTTCAACGCCTGCCATTGAAGTATCGCTCAGATCTCGCCATCGAACTGCTCAAGCACGCGGAGCATGCCGATGATCCCTTCCTGCCGCACATGGTCTGGTTCGGCATCAGCCCACTGGCCAAGCCTGATCCGGCAGCGCTGGTGAAGATCGCGCAGCATTGCACCTGGCCGAAGACGCTGAAGTGGATCACCCGCAGTCTCGCCACGCAGCCGGAATCTCTGAATGCCCTGCTAGCCAACGCGAAGTCCGGGCAGATCCCGAGCCTTCTCGAAGGCATGGCTGAAGCTTTCAAAGGCCTGCGCAAGGTGCCGAAGCCGACTAGCTGGGATGCCTTTGCCATTCTGGCGAAAGCTCAAGCGGTCCAGGTTCGCGACCTCTCCATCCTCTTTGGCGATGGCCGCGCGCTGGATGACGTGAAGAAGATCGCCCTCGATGACCAAACCGATCTGCCCACTCGCGAGGCTGCGCTCAAGACACTCATCGACGCCCGCCCGGCCGATCTCCGGGCAGTGTGCGAGTCCTTGCTGGAGGTGCGCGGGCTCAACGTGGCCGCCGTCCGCGGGCTTGCCCTCTTTGACGATCCCGCGATTGGCCAGCGCCTTGTGAAAGACTACCGCAAGTTCTCCACTGCTGACCGTCCGGCCGTTCTCGACACACTCGTCTCCCGCCCCATCTGGGCGGCTGCAATGCTCGAAAGCGTGGGCAAAGGACAGATTGCCCGCAGCGAAGTCAGCGCTTTTCACGTACGCCAGATCGGCGCTTTTGAGAACAAAGACCTAACCAACAAGTTATCCGAAGTCTGGGGTGAACTGCGTGAGTCCGCCGCCGACAAGAAGCAGCTTATCGGGAAACTCAAAAAGCAGCTCAATGCCGCCACGCTGGCCAAGGCCAATCTCAGCCAGGGCCGTGTGCTCTTCACCGCCGTCTGCTCCGCCTGCCATCAGATGTATGGCACAGGCGGTAAAATCGGTCCCGATCTCACCGGCTCAGGGCGTGCCAACCTTGACTACCTGCTGGAAAACATCGGCGATCCCAGCGGCGTGGTGAGTGCCGATTTCCGCATGAGTCTCATCACGCTCAAAGATGGCCGCATCCTCAGTGGTGTCATCGCCAGTCAGGACGCCCGCACCCTGACCCTGCGCCAACTCACCGGAGAAACGACCCTTGAAAAGACCGGGATCGCCAAACAGGAAACTTCCCCCATGTCCATGATGCCCGAGGGCCTTCTCCTAGCCCTCCAACCCGATCAAATCCGCGACCTCATCGCCTATCTCATGCATCCCGTGCAGGTGAACTAGGCGGAGGGACATGAGATTAGGTCTGATCCAACATTGGCCACCCGGAAGCGCAGCAGCGTCGTGGAGTGCGGTGGCAGAGATGCAAGGCGCAAAGCCTTGCATCGACGACACCGCTTTCTAGCGCCGGAAAAAGATGCTGAAGTCCAGGAACGCGGTCAGGCAATCAAAAGCGGTGTCGCGCTGACGCTTGCGGCCGCACTCCACGACGCTAGCGCGAGTTCGATGCTGCCATGCTTCTTGTTAAGGATGATCATTCAAGCTTTCCACTGTGGCGGAAGGCGCGAGCATTTCGCTCTTTGAAGGGCACACACGCGAGTGATCCAGATGTAAGGCTCACGCATTTTTTACCGCTCAAAGCCGATTTCTCCGGAGAGAATTTCATTGTTAGGCGCGGGTAACAGCGAAGGCAGCAGGAAGTTGCCGTCGCC
>CAJCCF010000604.1 GCA_903960845.1 uncultured Verrucomicrobiota bacterium
CACCGACACACCGGCCTTCGCGGATGTGGTCGCCTACAACAGCTTCAGCTATCAGCTCACCTTTGATCCCGATGCAGCGCGCGCGCCGACCAAGTATGTCTGTTCGGGACTGCCTGCCGGGTTGACCTGCAACGCGACGACGGGCCTGATCAGCGGAACGCCAACGCAAACCGGTGACTTCACCGTGCTCGTGACTCTGTCGAACTCGGCTGGTGCTGCCGACACGGTGCAGGACACGTTTAGCGTTTTCAAATATCCCGCAGGAGCGGTCGGCGTGTATGCCGGAGTGATGGGACGCGACACGAAGGCGAACAGCAACCTCGGTGGCCGCATCGATCTGACCACCACGATCACCGGTGGATACACAGGCACCCTGCGACTCGGAGCAACCGCGTATCCGCTCAATGGCACCCTGCGAACAGCACCGGCAGCGGGGGCACATCCGGGTGTAACGGTGAACATCGCGCGCACCGGCAAACTTCCCGTCGTGCTGGTGCTGGACATCGATCCCGCAACCAATGATCTGACCGGAACCGTGAGCGAGCAGGGCAGCTCCACCCATGCAATGATTGTTGGCTGGCGCAATGTGTGGCACACGACCGCCACTCCCACGGCCAATCCCGTGGTGGGACAACTCGGCGCGCACAGTTTCAAAATCGATCCTGCGACGACCGGACCACAAGGTTACGGCTACGGCACGGTCAACGTGACAAACACCGGCGGCACCACCGTGGGTGGCCGCACTGCCGACGGTGAGGTGATCGCAACCACCGGCGTGCTGGGGCCGGATGGCGAGGTGCTGGTGTATTCGATGCTCTACATCAGCAAGGGATCGATCCTCGGAACCATGGGAATCGAAAGCGATGCGAACCACAGCATCGCCAGCACGCTCGACTGGCAGAAAACGCAAGCGACCACCGCACGTGACTACGCGCCCTTTGGCCCGCTGAACGTGGCGGTGCTGGGTGGCAAGTACAGCGTGACAACTCCCCTGCTCCAACTGCCATCACTGTCTCTCACCGTCACCGACAACGCGCAGTTCACATTCAGCGATGCAGGCCTGCCATCAGCGACCAACCCGAACATGACTCTGCGCATCAGCAAGACCAACGTGCTGACGCTGAACCCGACCAATCCCGGCAAGATCAACAGCCTGGTGTTCACCCCGACGACGGGTGCATTCGGCGGCAAGATGATCCTGACTGATCCGCCGGCGCTCCCGCGCACGGTGGCGTTCCAAGGCTGGCTGGTGCCGACACTGGGCAAGGGCTACGGCTACTTCCTGCTACCTCAACTCGCCAATCCTCTGGCCACCCCACCGACCACGGCAACCACCTCACCGATCCTCTCCGGCAAAGTGCTGCTGGAAGCCGTGACGCGATAAAGTGGAAAGGGCAAAAGCCTGTGCAAAATCAGCAGCAGGCAAATCATGAACACAACGACCGATAGGACTTCCTGAACGCAGCCAGCCAATTAGCACGGCAGCACATGCAGGTTGGGGATGGCGTGCCGTTTGGGGCGGTGATCGTGCATCAGGGGTATACGGAGGCCAGTTACAATAATGCCGCCACTCGTGCGCTTGAATCGTGAGATGCGCCTTCGGAAAACTGGGAAGACGGTGCTGGTCCAGCCTGCGCCCACCCCGTAAACAGGTCAGGCGGTTCACAACTGGGAAAAGGCAGCATCGTTCCTGCTTTTGAAGGCCAGGGGAAAGTTAACCTAAAAGCGTGAATGGGAAAGATGACAGATTGCCGTGAAGGCGCATAGAATGGGCTGATGGTGCGTAAAAACATCCCCGTGGAAGCTCACTCAATAGGTGAGGCAGCAGTCACCCCATCTGGGCCCGTTGACCGCTGG
>CAJCCF010000605.1 GCA_903960845.1 uncultured Verrucomicrobiota bacterium
CCAAGCGCTCATGCGATGCCGGTCTTTGATGTGATGCGCACTGACATCGCGCGCCCGGGCTTCACTCAGGATGAGGCGCTGTCGAATGCCCCGCGCCGCGCCATGGACCAGTTCCAGATCCCCAAGGTGATTGAGTGACCGATCAAGCCAGTTTCAAGCCAGTTTCAAGCCAGTGTTTAGTAATGAGTGTTTAGTCCCGAAAGACCGGCGAGCACGCATGACTAAACACTAAAAACTAAATACTTTTTACTTTCCCCTTCATGTCCCTCGCCACCTCCACCATCACCGCGCTGCGTCAGCGGCTGCTTGCCAAAGAAATCACTCCGCGTGACATCGTGACCGATGTCGCCAGGGCCATCGATGAGCAGAATGCTTCGATCGGAGCCTACCTTTCCTGGGATTTGGAAAAGGCTCTGGCGGAGGCGGACAAAGCGGATCTTTCCAGGCCTCTGGGTGGCATCCCGATTGGGATCAAAGACAACATGAATGTCCTCGGCGAGCCCTGCACCTGCGGCTCGCGCATGCTGGCGGAGAACTACACCGCACCGTATGACGCCGGGGCGATTGTGAAACTGCGCGCGGGTGGTGCGGTGCCGTTCGGACGGCTGAACATGGATGAGTTTGCCATGGGTTCTTCCACGGAAAACTCAGCCCTCGGAGTGACGCGCAATCCGCGTGATCTGGAGCGCATCCCCGGCGGCAGCAGCGGTGGCAGTGCGGCGGCGGTGGCCGGGAACCTGGCGATTGCCACGCTGGGTTCAGACACGGGTGGCTCCATCCGCCAGCCTGCGGCGCTGTGCGGCTGCGTGGGCATCAAGCCGACCTATGGACGCATCTCGCGCTACGGACTCGTGGCCTTTGCGTCATCGCTGGACCAGATCGGGCCGATCACCAAGACGGTGGAAGACGCGGCAATTTTGCTTAACCATTTGTGTGGCAAGGACGCGCGCGATTCGACTTCGCTCGATGTGGCGGTGCCTGACTTCACCGCGGCCATTGGCCGGGACATCAAGGGCTTGCGCATTGGTTTGCCCAAAGAGTATTTCATCAGCGGCATTCACGCGGGCGTTTCATCCGCGGTGAATGCGGCGATCCGGAAGCTGGAGTCGCTCGGCGCGATCCCCGTCGAGATCAGTCTGCCGCACACGGATGTGGGCGTGAGCACCTATTACATCATCGCCCCGGCGGAGGCTTCGACGAATCTCGCGCGCTTTGACGGCGTGCGTTACGGCCACCGCAGTGCCGCGGCGAATGATCTCATGGAGCATTACATGATGACGCGTGAGGAGGGCTTCGGGCCCGAGGTGAAGCGCCGTATTCTGCTCGGGACGTATGTGCTCAGCAGCGGCTATTACGATGCCTATTACCTCAAGGCGCAGCGCGCGCGCACGCTGATCCGCCAGGACTTTGAGCAGGCTTTTGAAAAGGTGGATGTCATCGTCAGTCCCACCAGCCCGACGCCGGCGCACAAGCTGGGTGAGCTGAAGGACAATCCGCTGGCGGCCTATCTTGAGGACATCTTCACCATCCCCGTGAACCTCGCCGGATTGCCGGCGATCAGTGTGCCATGTGGCACGGCGGAGGAGGGTGGCAGGCAGTTGCCTGTTGGTCTTCAAATCATCGGCAAGCCATTGGATGAGATGACCCTGCTGCGCGTGGCGGATGCGTTTGAGAAGGCCTGAAGCCTGCTCAATCACCGATCGCCGCTGAAAGGATCTGGCTCCCCAGTGCAGGGATGTTGAGAAGGGCTGTTGCCGGAGACGGACGCATCTTCGGAGCGTGCAGGCCATCGATTGCGACGCTTTTGGTTAAGACCTGCAGGGCCTCGGTGAAGGCTGCCACGGCGAGCGCCTCCTCCGCGCGGTCATAATGCAGGCCGTTGAGCAGGGCGACGTGCTCGTAGCGGTCCATCCACTCAAGGGAGCGGCTGCGATAGCGCTCGAGCACGAGCTTTAGCAGAGACTCCGCGGCGCGCTCCTGGGAGTCGCGCAGGACCTGGTAGGCGAGGCAGCGAGCGACATCGGCTGCGGCGGCGACGAGGCCGTGCTCAAGCGTGCCGGCTTCCAGCTGGCGGTGCCGGTGCTCGTAGTGAAAGCCGAGATCGACCTGGCACATTTCATTCACCGTGAGCTGGCGGTGCACTTCACAGAGCATGGCGATTTCCAGTCCCCAGGCTGAGGGGATGCTGAAATTGGCGAGCGTGTTGCAGTCACCCGCAAACTCGCCTGAAAGCGGATAGCGAAAACTCTCCAGATGCTCAAGAAGAGGCGTGGCACCGAGGACTTCCTGAAAAGCCTGGATGAGCGGGAAGATCAGCAGGCGGGTGACGCGGCCATAGAGCCGGTCCGCCACGCGGCTGTAATAGCCTTTGGCAAAGCGGTAGCCCAGACGCGGGTGGGCGATGGGATAGCACAGCTTTGCCAGCATGCTGGGGCTGTAATTCAGGATGTCGGTGTCGTGACTGATGATGATGCCATCGTGTCCGGACGCTTTCAGCAAGGCGATGCCCATCCAGATGTTGGCACCCTTGCCACCCTGAGCGCCGGCTTCGGAGAAATGCTGATTCACGGCCTGCAGTGCCGGTCCATCATTCCAGAGCAGGGTCATTTTTTTTCCACCCAGCCAGTTGCGGCAGGTGGTGTTTGCCGTGCGCATCTGGGCTTCATCCATGCCGTTCATGCTGAGCACGACCTCGGAGATGTAGGGCACCTCCGCCACCTGGCGGAGGATCGCGGGCAGGGCGGGGCGGCCCATTTCTAAATGCAGTGCGGGGAGCAGCAGGGCGACCGGACGCTTTACCGACAGTTCAGCGAGTTCAATTTCGCGCGCGGTACTGTCTGGTGTGGAGAGGTGGTGCAGCGTGGGCAGTCGCGCGTGCTGATAAAAGTCGGCCATTCGGTAGGGGGGAGGGGGCGCGCTAGATTTGCGAAGGCGCATCCTTTGGCAACACGGCATCTTTGTTTTCTGGATTGTCCTGAAGGTTGCCGATGATGGGGTCATCCGGTGTTCCGGCGGCTTCGTATTCGATCTCGATCTGCTGCCGCACACGGCGGGAAACCCATGGGCGCACGAGGCCGTAGATCAGGTAGCTGACAAAGAGCACCGAGGGCATCCACTGCCAGTTTTGCACGGAGAAGGCAACGACGATGATGGAGATGAGCACCCAGGCCGGGGAGCGGCGGGTGCGCCAGTTGATGGACTTGAAGCTCGGGTACTCCACATTGCTCATCATCAGGAAGGAGAGCAGCACCATGAGAGCCGCCAGTCCGTACTTCCACGGACCGATTTCCTTGTTGCCCTCTTCCAGCCAGAGCATCAGCAGGGTGAGTGAAGCGATCACACCGGCGGCGGCCGGAATCGGACAGCCGCGGAAATGCTTGCCATTGGTCTTGTCATCCATGGTGGCGAGGCAGTTGAACCGCGCCAGACGCATGGCTCCGCAAACGAGGTAGGCGGAGGCGATGAGCCAGCCCAGGCCCGCGGGCTTTTCGATGTCCTTGAGCACGATGTCATGGACGAGCAGCGCCGGAGCGATACCGAAACTGACAATGTCCGCGATGCTGTCGAGTTCTCTGCCAAAGGGCGACTCCTGACCGCCGAGCCGGGCCACGTGGCCATCGAGAACATCAAAGAGGCAGGCAGCCAGGATGGCGATGATGGCCCAGTAATAATGCTGGGTGATTTCACCTTCACGGCCTTTGAAAATTTGCAGGATCGCTACGAAGCCGGACAGGATATTTCCTGCCGTCATCATCGTGGGCAGCACATAGATTCGGGGTTCACGTTCGAGCATGAGGGCGGATTCTAGCGTGCCAAGCGCGGATTGCCCACACGAACTTTGCGGTTTCGTCACCGTGCACATGCATTATGCATCTGCCATGCCCGATCTCGAATTCCCCCCACTGTCGCCTGAAACCACCCTTTCCCTGGTTCTGCAAAACTATCCCGGAGCCCAGCGCGCGCTTTTTGCCCGCTATCATATCGGCGGTTGCAGCAGTTGCGCGTTCAGCCCCTCCGAGACCCTGGCACAGGTCTGTGCAAGGAATTCCATCCCCGTCGCGGAAGTCATCCAGCACATTCAAAACAGCCATTCGGGCGATGTGCAGTTGCAGATCAGTCCGCGTGAATTCGCTGATCTGGTGCGCATGGAACCCAGGCTGCAAATCTTGGATGCGCGAACCCGTGAGGAGCACGAGGCGGTCAAAATTCCAGGTGCCCAGCTCATGACCCAGGAGTTGGTTCAGCATGTGTTTTCAAACTGGGACAAAACCACACCGATCGTGCTCTACGATCACACCGGCAGCCGCGCGATGGATGCCGTGGCTTATTTCATCGGCCACGGGTTCACGGATGCGAAGTGTCTCACCGGGGGCATTGATGCCTACAGTCAGGAAGTGGATCCTTCACTGCCGAGGTACCGGGTGGAGATTGAGGCCTAGAAAAAGCTGGCGGTTGTTTGCCAGGGTTGGCAATACTTTGCGGCTGATGGCACAACCGCCATCGCAAGCAACGACCTCTCCGCCATGTCCCGCATTCATGATATTCCTGAAGAAGACCGTCCGCGTGAGCGGTTGCTGAGGCTTGGTGCCGGAGCTTTGTCTGATGCGGAGTTGCTGGCCATTTTTATCAACACCGGCGTCAAGGGGGAGAACGCGCTTCAGGTGGCGCAGCGTCTGCTTCGTGAGCAGGGCTCGCTGAGAAATCTGTCGCGGATCGAGGCAATCGAACTGTCCCGGATGCGGGCGCTGGGCCCGGCGAAAGCGGCGCATCTCGCGGCAGCCTTTGAGCTTGGGCGGCGCGCCGAACAGCAGGAGGCACGTGAAGTGCCGCTGAACACGCCTGAGCATGCCTACAGGTTCATCGGCTCCGAGCTTCAGGCCTTGAATCATGAATCGGTGCGCGTTCTGCTGCTGAACACACGGCTCTGTCTCATGCGTCATGAAGAGCTGTTTCGCGGCACGATCAATGAAACCACGGCACATCCGCGTGAAGTGATTCAAAAGGCGCTCGCCCACAAAGCCTATGCCTTCATCCTCGTGCACAATCATCCCAGCGGCGACCCCATGCCCAGTGATGCCGACCGTCGCCTGACCCGCCGGCTCAAGGATGCGGCCGATCTTTTCAACATCGTCTTTGTCGATCACCTCATCATTGGCACCCCTTCCGAGAGCCGCTCACAGCCGTATTTCAGTTTCAAAGAGTGCGGGATGCTCTAAGGCGTTCTTCAAAGATCTCTTGAATCACTCGGACGATCTCTTGTTCATCTCCGCGTGAGCAATGTTGACTGAATCTTATCAACAAGAGAATCATGCCGACCATTAAAGAGCACATCAAAGGCACAAGTATCGTCTGCACTAAGATCACTGACAGGCCCAGCAAGACGATCAGAATGCCAAAGATGAAAATTCGACTGGACCGAGAGGCTGAGATCCGTCCCTGGAGAATGACGTCATCACCTTCATTCCTCAACTGCCCATGAAAAACAGGTTTGAAGTCATTCCTCCAATGTTGACGTTGCCAGCATAGATGAACGGAATCCGCCCAGATGATTCCACCAATCCACGCCTCGTCGTTTTCAGGGTTTCCAAGTCGGCTCCAAATCGCTTTTTTAGCATCATCAACACCTCCATGTTTGCGAAATCGAAGCCACTCGCCGCCAAAGAAAAAGCGGCGCAGGAACTCGGGTAGACATTTTTTGCAGTTAATAAGGGAAGCAGGCATCAAGAGGGCTCCTCATAAGCATCTATCATTCCGAGCTGGAACCAGAATACCAGCTCTCTCTTGCTCAGGTTGCAAACCATCGCCAACCACGGTAAACAATCGCCAACCTTCCACGGCCATGCTGCTGATCATCGACAACTACGACTCCTTCACCTACAACCTCGTCCAGTACTTTGGCGAGATGGGTGCTCAGATGCAGATTCATCGCAACGACCAGATCACGCTGGAAGAGATCGCCCGGCTGAAGCCCGATCACATCTGCATTTCACCCGGTCCATGCACGCCAAAGGAAGCGGGCATCAGCTGTGAGGTGATCCGCAGGTTTGGTCAGAGCATCCCGACGCTTGGCGTGTGCCTGGGACCTCAGAGCATCGGTTACGTCTTTGGTGGTGAAGTGGTGCGCGCCGGCCGTCTGATGCATGGCAAGACCTCGCTGATCGAGCACCATGGCGCCTCCGTTTTTAAAGGCATGCCCGAACCCTTCACCGCCACGCGCTATCACTCGCTGCTGGTGAAGCGTGAGACGCTCCCCGAGTGCCTGGAGATCACCGCCGTGGCCAGTGATGACAAATCTGAAATCATGGGTCTGCGCCACAAGGAGCTGCCCATTCATGGCGTCCAGTTTCATCCTGAAGCGATCCTGACCCAGGATGGAAAACGACTGCTGAAGAACTTCCTGGAAATGTAGGCTGAAGCTGGCGGTGGTTTGGAAGCCACCCGTCATTCCTCGGCACCGACCTTCAATCACCGCCAATTCCAGCTTCCCATGCTCTACCTCCTCACCTTCGCTGCAGGATTTTTGTGTGGAGTGGCGACCTGGCTGCTGTGGTTGGCCTTGAGATTTGTCGCGGATTTAAAGGCCGCCCGTGAAGCGGTGGCTGACTACACGGCATTGGGGGACAATCCCAAGGACATCGCGGCCAAGAAAGCGGTGGAGGAATGTAAAAACCGGCTGCGCTGGCAGAAACGCATCAATCCAGAATGGCTGCCGCCGCTGGTGGAGGAGATCCCCAAACTGGTGCGTGAGATCGCGGCGATCTATCATCCGGCTCATCCGGACCCGCTGCTCGGACCGGGCCTGGGGCAGTTCTCACGAGCGGTGCATTTGACGGCGCTGGACGTGGCGGATTTCCTGCAAACGCGATCCATCGGAAGACTGGTGGATGTGAGCGCGAGCACGGCATTGAAGACCTGGGAAATGACGCACAAGATCGCCACCCATGAGTCCATGCAGACGATGAGCAAATGGTACAAGCGCCTGCTGCCGGTGTGGCAGGTGGTGAAGTATAAGTCACCCGTCGTCTGGGCCGGTGTGGCGGTCTCCAATGTCGCTGCACGCACGCTCCAGCCGGCCATCGTTGATATCATCGCCAAGCGCGCCATTGATCTCTATGGCGGTGATTGGCGCGGCAAGTCGCCACCACCGGGCGAGCCGCCCGCCATGTAGCGCGCCGGGCAGTTTTTGACCTGCGTCGAGTGGATCACTCAATGCCGATGCCACCGCGCATGACCGCCTCAGCCGACTCTGCTGCGGAGCGGGTGCGGGCGTGAATTCGCAGCAGCGTTTCTCCGCTGCGGATGGTTGCGCCGACCTTGACCATGTGGTCCACCCCGACGGCGAAGTCCACGGGATCGCTGGCTTTGGCCCGTCCGGCGCCCAGCTCAAGCACGGCCTGGCCGATGCTGCGGGCATCCATGCGGGTGACCGTGCCGCTGTTGACGGCTTTGAGTTCATGAATCACCGGGGCGCGGTGAATGCTCTCCATGCGCTCCAATGCCGCCGCATCGCCGCCCTGAAGGGTGACCATCTGCTGAAATTTCCGCCAGGCTTCACCGGCATGGAGTTTGGCCTTCAGTTCCTCGCGTGAGGAAATGGAAACAGCGGCGCAGAGATCGAGCACGATGGATTCAAGATCAGGCGGCCCGCTGCCTTTGAGACAGCGGACCGCTTCAGCGACTTCCAGCGCATTGCCGGCGGCTTCACCCGTGGGTTCGTCCATGCGGCTGAGCCGCACGCTGGCCCGCACGCCGAGCGCGCGTCCGGTCTGCACCATGCTCTGCGCCAGTTCATGCGCGGCAGCCTCGGTTTTCATGAAAGCACCCGTGCCGTACTTCACGTCGAGCACCAGCCGGTCCAGCCCCTCGGCCAGTTTTTTGCTCAAGATGCTGGCGGTGATGAGCGGGATGCTGGGCACGGTGCCGGTGACATCACGCAGGGCGTAAAGCTTTTTGTCGGCAGGGCAGATGTCCCCCGTTTGGCCGATCATGGCGCAGCCGGTGCGTTCGATGACGCGGTGGATCTCCGCCTCACTGAGTTGAGTGCGGAAACCGGGGATGGATTCCAGCTTGTCCAGGGTGCCGCCGGTGATGCCAAGTCCGCGACCTGAAATCATCGGCACCCAGAGTCCGTCGCAGGCCAGCAGCGGTGCGACGATGAAGCTCGTTTTGTCGCCAATGCCGCCCGTGCTGTGCTTGTCCACACGCATCGGAGATCCGGCGGGCCACTTCAGGCTGGTGCCGCTGTGCAGCATGGCATGGGTGAGCGCGGCGGTTTCCTCCGTCGACATGCCCTTGAAAAAAATCGCCATCGCCAGCGCGCTCATCTGATAGTCCGGCATTTCGCCGCAGGTGAAGGCTGCCATCAGCGCATGGATCTGCTCCGGTGAAAGCTCGCCGCCCTCGCGCTTGAGCTCGATGAGACTTGGGATGTGCATGGCAGATGGAAGCGCGGATGCGGAGAGAGGGAAGGAAAAAAACTGCGTGAGGCGGCAGCGGTTTCATGATTCAGGAGGTGCCCGCACCGCACAGGGACTGAGCGATGCAGAGAGCCAAAACCGAGCGACCAAGACGCGACCAAGAGCTACGTCGAACCATCGGCAAGGGAGATCAAGTCCGCCAACGAGACCCCAGCAGAGCGTGAGCACCTCAGCAACCAAGAAGGCGTCAGATACAAACTCCAATAAGGCAATCCAACGCACGCAGCGGCTCAGTCCAACACCAATGTATCCGCACAAAAGGCGGATGACCCGCCCACCGAAAAACGAATCTTGCCTACGCCTCCTGCGCGGATACACTGCTTCACGTTAGGCGACTTGCTCATATGAAGACCACGACAAAAGTTCTGCACTCCGTTTGGGCGGGGTTGTTCGTATCGCCGGCTGTAGCTCTTCTTTTTAGTCGATTCCGGGACGATCCAAATCTGGTTGCCATCTCTATTGCTTGTTTGAGTTGGTTGCCGTTTGCTATCGGGCTCATTTTTGACCGTGCCTGGGCGTGGTATGGAAGTTTTGTTTTTAGCGTGTTGTCGGTTTTCCCATGTTTTTACCTCCTCCTTTGGGATGTGCTTGGCATGGCGCATTCATTGGGTGAGGGTGAGACCCTGCGTTTAAATGCTCTCTTTGATCCCTATGGCGGTTCGGTATTGTTTGCTTGTGTGATAGCACTGGCCGTAGTGGCAGCATTGCTGCGCACTCGTCATCAGTTGTTGGGAACAAATGACAGAGTCTCCTAAACATTAAAGGGTGCATTGCTGCGAGGAACGAGCCAGCAAATGCCCCACTAGTTGAACCCTGCCTTGCCGCGATGAGCGGCATCACTCAAGCGCAAGAAAGGGTCAGGAGATGATTCATGACAGCCGTAGCTTTGCATCCTTGAATCGTTTGATTTCTCCGGTTCTCCATCTTTTGAATTGTTGGCTTACGTTCATCGCGCTCTTCATCTCCAATCTCGCTGCGGTCTACTTCCTGGCAACTGCTGCCTTCTCATGTACAGCTTGCGCGATGGCAGGCTGAAGCAGCAATCGGTTATCAAAGTGGCGGCGGATGTTAGGCCGCTTGCATGCAAGAAAGCGCTGGCAGCCGTCCTTGAGACGCTGATGTTGGGTCCGGATGAAGCCGAGACATCACGAAACCGATTTGACCAGATGTTCTGTCAAGCAGTTGCACCCTGACTCCGTTTACCCATGTGCCTGCGACAAAAGAAGCTGGCAGATCATAGCAGCTACAAGCCTGACCTTCATGCCAAACTTATGTGCCATAAAATTCAATAGAAGCGGATCAGCTCATCCGGCTTCTCGGAGTCCCACAAAAGGCGGAACTTCAAGCCCTTGTAGCCCTGCTGGTGATACCACTGATAGAAATCCTTCTCCGGCGGCAAACTTGGATCGGTAGCGACATAGCGGGGAACTCGAAACTCGGGAATACGGAATTGAATTCCCAATGGAACTTTTTCCGCGAGGAAGCGTGGGTATTCGATTCGTCCTGGAACGTTACCGATTGTTGCCCCCCATTTGCTTCGCTTTTGGTCCACACAATTTGCAAACCGCGTGACGTTGTGAAGAGACATTGGCTCACCATCCACCATGACGGGAAGAAACTCGCCATCAACTTCAAGCATCTGAACCAACACTTTATCAGCTTGAGCCTCTTTAGTGAGTACAAACTCATCAGCGCTCCACTCGAGAAATATCC
>CAJCCF010000606.1 GCA_903960845.1 uncultured Verrucomicrobiota bacterium
AGCGATGCCGTAGGTGGAGAACCAGAAGTGATTGCGGATCAGGCGCACGGACAGCCACTCACAACCGGTGAGACGAGGCACGATGTAGTAAATCGCCCCGAACACGCACATGCTGAAGAAGCCATACACAGCAACGATTTGGAATCCGTACCAGGCATTGGTGAACTGCAGCGTGGCTCCAGTGGAGAAGGCGGAAATGAGGGCAAGCATAATGCCCGACACCGGATAGAAGAGGGCTCCAAGGAAGGTGAACCGCAGCGTTGGACTGGTGGCAACCAAGTCGTGCTTGCCAAGCGTGGTCAGGTGATGATTCAGACCTACAACTCCGACAGGAATCAGCAGAAGAACCCCTGTCATGGCACCGATGGCAGGCATCCAGGCAGGAAGCGGACCGCCCATGTAATGCTGCATTCCAGTCCAACCGGAAAGGCAGGCCAGGGACCAGAAACCAAGTTGGGCTAGCTGCGAACTGGCAATGGGCTGACCAGTGACCTTCGGTATGAAGTAGTAAGCCGAGCCGATGGCAACCGGGGTGAAGAAAAGCAGAATGGCGGAGTGCACATACCAAGCATTGATGCCGGCACCGAGAGCACCGAGACCAGGCAGGCAATGAAGGGCAACATTGGCGGTGACGAAAACCCAAGGGAACCAGAAACAGGCGCCAAGGATGTACCAGGTGCTGATCATGAAACCTTCAGGACGGAAAGCGCGGCCAAACATCGAAGCGATGGGCCAGGCAAAAATCAGGAAGGATGCCAGCATGATCGGCCAAACCCATTTCGGCATTTCCAGCCACTCCATGGAAGTGCTGCCACCGAACAGGATGCCCAAGAGCCCCAAAGTGACCGCAATGTTCCAGAAAATACCGGCCACGTAGAGGAGGCTCTTGCCGCTCTTCAATTCCTGTCCGGAGCGACGTGCCATGATCCAGAGCATCACCCCCAAACCGGCCTGAATGCCCCAGCCGTAGACGAGCGCATTGATGTGCGTGGGCTGCAGGCGACCGTATTGCAGGACCGGGCAATCACCGAGGAATGATGGAGCAAAAAGCTTCAACGCCGCCAGCACACCAAGAATCGTGGAGGCCATCAGCCAGAATGCGCCGTTGAGAAATAAGAACAGCACTGGACCTTTGACGGACTTGTCGATCGCTGCGCGGCGAAGATTGTCTGCCTGAAGGTCCATTTCTGCGGATGAGTGAGTCGTCTGCATCGGGAAAAGAATCGTCCGTTACTTGGTGGCCGGCGCTGCCGGGGTGGTTGCGGGATTTGCAGCGGGAGCAGGCGCAGGGACTGCGGCAGCGGCCTGTTTGAGTTGTGTCGGCGAGCCCGGCACCACCTGGGTGCTGACGGCGGGCTTGCGGGCCTGAAGGGTTTCAAGCGCTTTGGTGAAAACAGCGTCCTTTTTGGATGCTTCACTCAGGCCCATCTTGGCGATCAATGCGGTCTGCGCCTTGGTGATTTCCTCCGCGTTGGCGAGTCGCTCAGGAGCGCGAGGATCGACGACTCCCTGTTTGGCACCCAAAGTCTGGATGACGAGAAATAGCACGGCAAAGCTGGCAAAGGCCCCCAGCACCCACAGGAAAGTGGCGCCGGTTTTGGAGGTGTTCGCGGGGAAAAACATGTGGCAGATCAGTTAACAACGTTAGCAGACTCAAGCAGGCGAGGATCGCGGCAGGGATAAAGGCTGTAGCGCGCCAGGCTGCGCAGGAAAAGGAAACCAAGAGTGCCAACCAAGGCACAAAGAGCGACGATATCACCCACCCACGCACCAGGAACCACAACACCAACGCCTAGCGACGGACCGCGCTCAGGGATGACATTCCAGTAGATATCCACGAGGTGCATGAACAGAATCCACAAACAAACGGCACTGATCACGGCCGGGTTCTTTTTGCGCGGCTGGGAAAGCAGCAGAACGAAGGGGCCGATGAAATGACCGATCACCATGAAAATGGAGACCAACTGCCAGCCACCCGTGTTGCGAGTGAGGTAGAAGCGCGTCTCCTCAGTGATGTTGGCATACCAGATGAGGAAATACTGGCTGAAGGCGATGTAAGCCCAGAAAATGGTGAAGGCCAAAAGCAGCTTGCCCATCAGATGATAATGCTCGGCTGAGACCACCTTTTGCAGATAACCAAGACCGCGCAGCCATGTTACCAGCAGGATCGTCAGTGCCATCGATGACCAGGCGCAGCCTGCAAAAATGTAGACACCCCACATGGTGGAGAACCATGAATAATCCAAAGTCATCAGCCAATCCACCGCAGCAAAGGTGATGGTGAGAGCATAAAAGAGCATCCAGCGGCAGCAAAAGTCGCGAGACTTAATCGTGTGCTTAATGTCTCCATCCTGATCCTGGCGGACTGATTTAGAGCGCAGGGTGCGGGCGATATGCCACAGAACGAAGAAGTAAAAGAAGAAGCGGAAGGTCCAGAAATTGATATTCAGGTAGCCAAACTTGGCGACCAGAATGTGCAGATGGGGATTTGTTTCGGCGGCGTGATGCAGAGCCTCCTTCAAGGTGCCCAAATGCTCGCCCACATGCTGAGCAGCCTCACGGTGATGGCCCATCCATTCATACAATGGCTTCTGGACGGCCGGAGCGAGCAACGGAAGACCGAGGATGGCCAGAGGCAGCGCCATGTTGGCCAACTGCTCCCAAAGGCGACGGAGCGCCACACCCCAGCCTGAGTTGGAAGCGTTATGCAAAAGAATCCAGAAGCAACCGCCGCAGACAAAAGTGAAGCAGAAGAAGAAAGCGAACAGCCAGGAATAGGCGAAGTTATCAACATCCTTGAAAAACAGGAACAAGGAACCGGCGAGACCAAGCGCGCCAATACCGCCAAGCGCATTGATAAGCTTGGCTCCCTTGGCCGGCTCAAACTTCTCGCCGCCCTGGGGTAGATCGTTAAATGTGACGTGGTGACTCATGCCTAAATTGCGCGCGTGTTACTGAACGGAAACATTGCCTTCTTTCACCGCCACCTGCAGGGTGCGGATATAGGCCACGATGGCCCAGCGGTCACGAACAGTGAGGTTGCCGCCATAGGAACCCATGAGGCCTTTGCCATTCGTGATCACATCGAACATCGCGCCGTCCGCCCGGTAGGCGCCCGCATTCGCTGAGTCCATGGAACCAGCCTGATGGAAATTGAAAGCGGTCAGGATGCCATACTTGGAGGTCAACCCCTTACCATTGCCGGAAGCGCCATGGCACACCGAGCAATAAATGTTGAATTGACGTTCACCACGCTGAAGCAGCGATTTGTCGAGAGCTAATTCGGAAGGCAGGCCATCGCCATAAAAGTCGCCCACCTTTCCCGTATTGTAATAATCAAGACCATTGGTGAAACCAAACATCGGAGGCTTTGAATCCGTTGCGGAAGCAGGTTTTGCCGGCACTTCGAAACCGATTGGCACCGTGTGTTTCACCGGCAGGCGAGCACCCGATCCGTCGGCAAAGAAGTCATTTTTAACCTGATATTTGACCTTCGCTTGATGGTCCATATCCGGGAAAATCTCGATCGGCGGCAGCTCAGACTTGCTACCGCGCGTGCCGAAAGCCGCAACCACGATGGCGGCGACGAAAATGTAACTGAGGAAGAAGTATTTCAACATGGCAGGTCGGCAAAGAGCCTTTCAGGTGCTTGTGAAAAATTTCACAAGCACGCGGAGATTAGAAACTTGGAGCCGGAATGCAAGAACGATTTCTGTTTTTGTCCGCTGTCTTGATCTACCCACCCTTGGTTGCGTTTTCGCTGCAGGTTGAGTTTCCTGTTTTATCTACTGTCACGACTGGCTCCATAAGGCCGGAAAGCTCATTCAAGGCTGACGCAACCATGATCAAACCAACTCGTCATGCCTGTCTGACCGCCCTTTTTCCAAATCCAAATTTGGCGTCGCTCCGAACGGATCGGACCATGCCTCCGGCAAGGCTGAAAGAGGGCGCTCAGACTCCCACTCCAGACTCCGGGCCTGAGCCGGAGAGCCTGGATTCGCTTAGCGCGCCGCCTTGCCCTTGCCTTCTGTGGGCTTTTTGAGAGCTCCGGCACGCTTCTGCTGGTTGGCTTTGATCTCATTCTGGCGTTTCGCAGCCTGCCCTTCCAGGCCGGCTGGGTTGGATGGATCAGTGATCATCGGGAAGGAATCCGTGCGGAATGGCGTCAGTGGCAGGCCCTCGGCGGAAAACACATTGGCCACAGGATTGTCGCTCCATGCGTAACGCACTGCCACGGCTTGCGACACCTGCGGGCTGCTGACTTCGATCTGGCTCGTGCCCTGCCGGGAGCCACCGATGATGCTGGCCTTGGCCCAGGTCCACTTTTTGTCCGCACCGCAAATGGAGAAACCCCTGACTTCGTCGACATCGACCGTGCGCAGTCCCTTTGGTGCGTAATCGAAAGTGAGCAGAGCCTTGCCGCCCTCGATCTTGACGTCTTTGAACTCGGGGCTGCGAAAAACCATGGGTAATCCATAATCCTTTGCCAAAGCCCAGCGAGCGAGACGCTCCGCCACGTCGCGCTTATTCTTTGGATGAATGTCATTGGCCTCACCAAGGTCAGTGATCACGCACTGGCCGGCATTGGGAATCTTGCCGATCGTCTTCGTCTGACTCTCCCGCAACTCGGCCCAATCGCTGTCGCCCGGCTCTGGTTGTTCGGGCTTAAAATCAGCGAGTTGCACCCAGTAGAAAGAAAAGTCGCCCTGCTTCCACTCGCTGCGCCAGTGACTGATCATGAGCGGGAAGAGGTAGCTGTATTCAAAGGCACGCCCGGCATTGCTCTCCCCCTGATACCAGATGGCTCCCTTGATACCATAACCAATGATTGGATTCAGGCAGCCGGCAAAGAGATTGCCGGGACGATGCTGTCCACGCAGCACATTTTGCGGTGCGCGGGGCGGGTTTGCCGGAGCTGGTTTGCCGGCTTTTAGTGCTTCACGACGCGCCACATTCCAGGCCTCAACCTTGGCTTTGTGCTCTACGAGTTGCTTTTCATAAACGGCGTCCGAATAGGCCGCTTCGGTCTGTTTCCACTTTTCGATCAGCGCTTTGAAACGCGCGTCCTTTTCCAACACATCCCGGCGCACCCAGGCTTCACAAGCCGAGCCGCCCCAGGCGTTATCAATCAAGCCCACAGGCACGCCGAGCACCTCATGGAGCACGCGTCCGTAATGGTAGCCCACAGCGGTGAACGAACCTGCAGTCGCCGGCGAGCATTCCTCCCACTGACCTTTGAAATCGTCCTGCAGTTCCTGCGTGCCGACCTGTGGCACGGAGATCAGCCTGATCTGCGGATACTTCGCCGTGGCAATGTCGAGATCAGCGTCCCAGACGCTCGAGAGATTGAAACCCATGTTTGACTGGCCGGAGCAGAGCCACACCTCGCCGACGAGGATGTTTTTCAGCTCGCGTTTCGTCGTGCCCTGAATTTTCATCGTGGCAGGCTTCGCATTCGCAGGCAGCGGGTCCATTTTAACCGACCACCTGCCCTTGTCATCAGCCTTGGCCGACTTGCTTTGACCGCCCAGTGCAACTTTGACCTCCGTGCCCGGTGTGTCCCAGCCCCAGATGGGATTGGTCTGCTTTTGCTGAAGCACCATGTTGTCGCCAATGATGGCAGGCAACCGGAGTTCAGCGCGAGCGCTGATTGATAAGGAAAGGAAGAGGAGTGCAGTGAGTTTTTGCATGGCTGGAAGGAGGAACCTAAACGCGGGCGATAAGCCCGGCATTGCACTCGTCTTCGCCATGACTCAACATCTCACCATGAACCGCCTCTTCATCGTCCTCCTACTGACCTGCCTGCCTGCGCTCGCCGCCGAGCCCGCGCGCCAGATCACCTATAAAGAATTAAAGTGGCAGGACGATGTCTACTTCCTCGACGGCAAGCCCTACAACGGCATCGCTCGAGACCTGCACAAAAACGGCAAGCCCAAAGGCGAGTACACTTTTAAAGAAGGCCGTCTGCACGGCGTGGTGAGGGAGTGGTGGGACAACGGCCAACTCTCCACCGAAACCCATTTTGAAAACGGCCAGCGCCACGGCCTGAACCGCTACTGGTCAAAGAAGGGCAACCTCATGAAGGAGCAGGTCTATGACCACGACAAATCCGTGAGCGCAAAGCACTACGAGGTGGAGTGACTGAAGACCTTCTATCCCAAAAACTTCCCGGGATTCAGAATCCCGTTCGGGTCCAGCGCGGCCTTCAATTGGAGATGCGTCTGATGGGCGGCGGGTGACACGGCCTCCTGCCACCAGCGCTTCTTGGCGATGCCGACGCCGTGCTCGCCGGTGATGGCGCCGTTCCAGGCGATCACCTGACGGAAAAGTTGATCCAGGGCTTCCTCAGCACGTTCACGAATCGCTGGATCATCCATGGTCGGGACCATGATGTTGACGTGGATATTGCCATCCCCCGCATGACCAAAACAGGCGACAGGGAAACCGTGCTGAGCCTGCAATTTCTCAGCGAAATCCACCAGATCAACCAGGCGGCCGCGCGGCACCACGATGTCTTCGTTGAGCTTGATCAGGCCGGTGTTACGCAGGCTGTAGCTGAACTCGCGGCGTAGTTTCCAGAAAGCCTCACAAGCGGACTCACCCATCGCCTCCTGCAGACAAATGCAGCCGAGATCACGCACGAGTTTTGACAGCGTGGCAATCTCTCCGCGGACGGAATTTTCCTGCCCGTCGATCTCCACGAGCAGATGCGCCTCACCCTGCGGCGTGACGGACTCGCCCAAATACTCCCGGGCTGCGCGCAGAGTGAACTTGTCCGCGATCTCCAGGGCGCTCGGCAGGAAACCGCTGCCGAGGATGCGCTGCACGGCATTTGCAGCCTCGGCAAAGGAATTAAACCCCGCGGAAATCATCGCACGCATCGGTGGATGCGGGATGAGTCGCAACGTTGCTTCCGTGACCACGCCGAGCATGCCTTCGCTGCCAACCATGAGACCGACGAGATCAAAGCCGGTCTTGTTTTTGTGACAGCGTCCGCCCGCCTTCACGACGCTGCCATCCGCCAGCACCGCCTCCAAACCAAGCACATAACTTCGCGTGACACCGTACTTCAAACAACGCGGCCCGCCTGCATTGGTGGCCACATTACCCCCGAGACTGCATTCCTTCAGGGATGCCGGGTCAGGCGGATAAAACCAGCCCAGTTCACGCACCGCTTTTTGTAAATCGCCGGTGATGACACCCGGTTCCACAACGGCGACGCCGTCTTCCAAAGCGATCTCCTTGATCCGGTTCATCCGTGCCACCGACAGGGCGATCCCACCCTTCACCGGCACGCAGCCGCCGACGTAGCCGACACGCGAACCCTGTGGTGTGACAGGGATGCGGTGTTCATTGGCATAGCGCAGCACCTTGGACACGTCTTCCGTGGTCTCTGCATGGACCACGACCTGCGGCGGATTCGAGGCAAACCATTTGTCCGTGCTGTGAGCGGTGATGTCGGAGTCGGAGACCGAAACACGTTCGGGTCCGAGAAGTGAGATGAGATCGTCTGCCAGAGAGGCCATGGACCATCTTGAATGCGGACATGGCCATGGGCAAGCGATGCACTCGCTCTTATGCCATACTCCTCAAAATCCGTCATATCCGTGACAATGTTGGCAGACTGCCCCCGTAGTAACCCGCTCACACCTCATGGATACACCTCTGTTTCGCCCTTCCATGGATCGCCGGGCCTTTATCACAGCCTCGACGATGGGACTTGCATCGCTGCGTTTCGCGCCCGGAGTGAGGGCATCGACCGGGCCGGCCATGCCTGCCACAACGCTCGCCAAACCGGCAAAATCGACCGTTCTATTCTTCCTCTGCGGTGGAGCTTCGCACATCGACATGTGGGACATGAAACCGGAGGCTCCTCTGGAATTTCGCGGTGAATTCAAACCCATCCGCACCACGGGAGATGACATCCGCCTCTGCGAGCATCTGCCGCTGCTGGCAAAGCAGGCGCACCATTTCGCGCTTGTGCATGGAGTGACGGATGGCGGTCTCGCCACAGGTGATCATCACGCGGGTTACTATTATAATCTCACCGGCCATGCCCCTGACCCGACCTTCAAGCAGCAGGGCAACGATCGCCGCCCATATCCCGAGGACTGGCCCTACATGGGCAGCGTGGTGGGCATGAAGCGGCCGCTGCACCCCCATCTGCCTCAGGTCATTTCCCTGCCCCACAAGCCCAGCAAACTGCCCTACACACGTCCGGGTCAGTTCGCGGGCCGCATCGGCATGGAGCACGACCCGTTTTACCTCACTGGCAGCTTTGACGAGCCCCTGAAGTTCAGCGCGCCCACCATCTCCATGTCCGGCAGCATGACCGCTGCACGCATGACGGATCGGCAATCTTTGTTAGCCGCGCTGAACCAGTCCCGCCGGGAGCTCGATCACGAAATGGAGGTGCAAAACTACCTTCGGCAGCAGCAGCGTGCCTTTGACCTGCTGTCCTCAGGCAGCACCACCAGCGCCTTCGACATCAAGTCCGAATCCGTCAAACTCCGCGAGCGCTACGGCAACACA
>CAJCCF010000607.1 GCA_903960845.1 uncultured Verrucomicrobiota bacterium
CGAGCAGGAGCTTCACCACATCGTCTTTGCGGTCGTGCGCGAAATCGATGTCGATGTCCGGCAGCTTTTGCAGCACCATGCGGTCGCGGTTGAGGACGCGCTTGAAGTAGAGCTCAAAACGGATCGGGCAGACATTGCTGATGCCGAGTGCATAACAAACAAGAGAATCCGCCGCACTGCCGCGCGTGATCCAGCCGATGCCGAGCGCGGCGCATTCCTGAAGCAGATGCCAGACGGTGAGAAAGTACTCCTCGTAGCCGACCTCGGCGATGATGGTGAGTTCCTCGCGCAACTGTGCCTGGTACTGCCGCGCCTTGGCTCCATAGCGGCTGCGCAGACCGGCGTGCGCGAGCTGATGAAGCATGGCGGCAGGAGTGGAGCCGTCCGCCGGTGTGTAGCGAGGGAAGCGCAGGGTTTTGAAGTCGAACGCAAACTCGCAGCTTTCGATGATGCCTTTCACCGGTTGAATGGCTGAATCTGTGGCAAAAACGCTTTGAAAAGAAAAATCACCGTGGCGCTTCTGCGGGTGCTTTTCGTGCAGGAGCGTGAGGGTTTTCATGCTTTGCAGAATGTCGAAGAAGACGCGGTCCTGCGGCTTGTGATAGCGGATCTCCGGGAAGGTCTCGGCGGCGATGATGATGAGACCTTCGCGATGCTCATGGAGCTGCTCCCTGCTGACCGGTCCGGAAAGCAGGCGGCAGAGGTTTTGATAGCCGCGTGTGTTCTGCACATAGGCGAGCAGCGGCTTTTTTTCACAGTACAATTCGGCGGCGATGACGGGCTTGATCCCGGCAGCGGTGGCGGCCTGGAAGAAGGGGACTGCGGCGTGCAAATTCGGATCGGTGATGGCGACTGCGGGCATGTCACGCGCGACTGCGGCCTCGATGATGCCTGCGATGGTGAGCGTGGAGTCGAGGAAGCTGAAGCAGCTCTTCACATTGAGCGCGGGCACGGCAAGGCTGGCGCTGCGCGTGATGATTTGCGGCCCATCATTGCCGGGGCGTTCACGCAGGACTCGATTGGTCACTGTGGCACTTGGATCAGCGGCAAGGCACGGTTTGGGCAGGGTCTGGCGTGGCGCATGTTTTTGCTGGGCAAGCCAGAGATCATGACCGCGCATGATGCTGCGCCGGGAACTGCGGAGGTCGTCGATGACGAGTGAGAGTGTGTGCAGACGCTCGCGTTTCATGTCGGACTGCTCCAGCGGCAGCAGGGGGCTGAAGCCGCTCTCATACACTTTGGTGAAGCGCAGGCCGATGAGGCGGATGCTGACGCGGCGCTCCCAGGCGCGGGTGAGCATGGCCTGCAAAAGCGGATACAAATCGTGCTCCAGATCGGTGGGTTCATCGAGGCTGGAGGAACGCGTGACTTCATCCATGTCGTTGTAGCGCAGGCGCAGGGTGACGGTGCGGATGCTTTTGCCATCCTGTCGCACCCGGCGCATGAGCGCGTCGGCCATGGCCCGCAACCGGGCGATGATGAAGGTGGTGTCGGTGGTGTCCTGCGCAAAGGTCTCCTGCTCGCCGTAGCTTTTCGCCGCGGGTGCGTCGCACACCACCGGCCGCGGATCGTTGCCCAGCGCGAACTCATGCAGGGTGGTCGCGCTGCCGCCGATGAGCAGCGCGAGTTCATCCACCGGTGTGCGCGCGATGTGCCCGATCTGGCGCAGTCCGGCGGTGTTAAGCCGCGTCGCGAGCTGCGGGCCGACCAGCGGTAACCATTGATTCTCCAATGGCCAAAGAAAGCCCTGCTCATGCCCCGGAGCCACTTCGATGAAGCAATGCGGTTTGCGCAGTTTGCTGGCGATCTGTGACACGAGCTTGCTGGCGCCGACACCGACGGAAACGGAGAGTTTTAAACTTTGCGCGATGGCCCTCTGCATCTTCGCTGCGGCGTCGCAGGCCTTGGTTTGACGGGCACCGTGGAGATCGAGATAGCACTCATCAATGGAGGCCAGCTCGACGATGGGCGTGAAATCGTAGGCATACGAAAACATGAGGTGGGAGAAGCGCTCGTACTTATCAAAATCACACGGCAGCACGATGAGGCCGGGACAGAGCTTGCGCGCTCTGGCGGTCGGCATGGGTGTGTGGATGCCGAGCTTGCGCGCCTCATAACTCGCCGAGGCGATGATGCCCCGCCGCTCACCGCCAACCGCGACGGGGCGGCCTCGAAGCTTGGTGTCGGCGGCTTGCTCCACGGAGGCAAAGAATGCGTCCGCATCGAAGTGCAGAATCATGACGCATCACCTTTCTGAAAGCCGCAGCAGCGCGATCAGCACGCCCTGAATGACCAGTTCACGCGCCGGGATGAGATCAGGATACTTCGGGTTTGAGGCTCGCAGGTAGGCCGTGCCGTTTTGCACGATGAAGCGCTTCAGTGTCGTCTCGCCATCAATGAGCGCGGCCACGATGTCGCCATGCTTTGCCTCACGGAACTCCATGATCACGATGTCACCCTCCAGAATGGCGGCATTGCGCATTGAGTCTCCGCGGACTTTCAGGGCAAAGGTGCGCGTGTTTTTTGGCAGACGCAGGGTGGCCGGATCGATGTCGACACAGCCATCCATGCAGCCGTCCTGAAACTCGGGCCGGCCGGCGATGATGCTGCCGAGCAGCGGCACCTGATGCCGAATCCAGGAGCGTGCCTGGGACAGCCAGAGGAGGTGCAGGCCGTGTTTTTGGCGGGTGGTGAGCATGGTTCACCTATAGGTGTTCTTTAGAACAGTTTCAAGCTTGGCGATTCATTACTTTGAGCACCGGCTGAAAATCAGCCCGCGCCCCCGCGATGACAAAACAAGAAAGCCCATGGCGGAACCCCTTTCGCCGGGTAACAGAGACGTCTGATGACAAAAAGAACTGCGGTCACCATGTTTCGATGGGCGGCGCTGGCCGAGGCGGTGTCGTATCTGCTGCTGCTCGGGATCGCCATGCCGCTGAAGTATGTCTGGGGCATGCCCATGGCGGTGAAAATCGCCGGGTCGATCCATGGCGGATTGTTTGTCACTTTCTGCGCTGCCTTGGGTCTGGCGATGCAAAAGGCGGCATGGCCGCTGACACGCGCTGCGATGCTCTTTCTGGCCTCGCTGCTGCCGCTGGTGCCATTCTGGCTGGATGCGCGAGTGAAGGCGTGGGCGGAGGATGACGCGCGGTGAGGGCAGGGCAGGGATGCAGGGTCTGTGCACAGCCGTTTGTTAGGTCACCGGAGCTTGCACTTCATCAGAGCAGCAGCTGTTCTTCCTCGATGACTTTTGCCGGTCCGTTGTGCGGCACTGGTGGCGCGATGGGGGCAAAGACTTCCTCCGTCTTGTTGCGGGCCTGATTGGCGGCGGTCGAGACGCGGTAGGCCTCCAAGTGCTCGCTTTCATAAGGCCGGAACAGGGCGCGGAGATCCCCCGCCAGCATCCCAGGCTGCATCCATGCGAGCGCGGCTTCGCCTTCCAGAATCAGCGGGCTGCGGTCATGAAACTTGCCCATGTAGCGCCCCGGCGGCGTGGTGATGACACTCATGGACGTGACCACCGGACCACTGGCCTCGTCCGCCGGATCACTGCTTTCCCACACGTCCCAAATGCCCGCCAGCAGCAGCGGTGCATCATCGCTACGGTGAATGAAATAGGGCGTGGCCCGGTCCGGCCACTCATGCCAGCCGCGCACCGGGATCAGGCAGCGCCGTTGCAGGACCGGTCCCCGGTAGGAGGCCAGTTCAAACACCGACTCGCAGCGCGCATTGAAGGTGTGGGCAAACTTCTTCGACACCTCCGCCTTGCTCCCCCTAGCCCAGGATGGCACGAGCCCAAAGCGCATCCGCGCCACCCCCACCTCGCCTGCCTCCATCGTCAGCACATCCGCATAGTCCGTGGGACAGATGTTGTTGATCACCTGCACTTCCGATTTTGCATCTTCCCGGCTCTTCTTATTCCGGCGCTCAACACGCAGCGCCTTCCCGGCGATCGAAAGCGCAGGGAGCTTGGCAAACTGGTTGAGACGACCACACATGGCCACAGCAAAGCGGTTGCTGGTGGACTGGCAAGTGGTAGTGGCTCGCCGCTCTGAATGAAATCACGCTTGGGGCCAGAGTTGAAGCAACAGGTGTAGGATGAACTGGAGAGGATAGCGGTGATCAATCGATGATGGCCTGATAGTGAACACCGCGTTCATCCATTTCGCGTCATCGCATCGCTCATCTCCGCCTGACAGCGACCGGTCACCCGAACAAGTAATTTTCTGGCAGATCGAAGCCCTCTTGAGGCCCAAAGAAATCGCGCTCGGCGATGAGCGCGCCTCGTCCTCGATGTCGATTGAATCTGACCGAATTGAAACAGCCCTCATCCGCCCAACGAAAAGCTGCTGCGCAAAAAACACTGGCCTTGCAGGCAGGAAAGTCATGCACATGAACGTTGAAAATCCTTGATGTACCTCGCCTCAAACAGCCCACAGCGTCCGAAATCATGCACAAGACGGCCTGCGGCGAGTTCCATTCGTCATTTCCGCGCCCCTCTTTGCGATTCATGAGACGCTTCATGGTTACCCGTTCCGGTTTCATGCTGCTAACCTGTTTGGTGATTCCCCTTGTTGCCGATGAACCGCGGTCAGTGAGCGGGGGATTCCCCACGTCACCCGGACAATCTGAAGCCGCCGAGGCCTTACCCGCGAAAGGTATTTATCCACAAGGCCGCCAGCTGTGCTTCGCCGGGTACTCGGGGAAACCCGAGCGTGATCTGGTGAATGGATTTACGGTTGCCGGACCGGCTTATGGAAACCGGCAGGCGCATTTGGAGCAATGCTTTGCCAACGGCTGGCCGGTCATCGCCCACGTCGGTGTCGGAGGCAGCTTTGATGACGCCGATCCGGCCAAATACAAAGTGGATGAACCTGCGTTGCGGCGGGAAATTCAAGAGCAGGTGAAGGCACTGGCAGACCACAAGGAGATCAAGTGGTGGGCGCTGCGTCCGGAGGAGTTGCGCTATTGGCGCAAAGACGAGATGAAATACCTCAGTCTCGTTGCGGAGACCATCCGGCAAAGTGATCCCCTGCGCCGCCCCATTCTTCACTACAATCCAAACAATCGGCAATCGAAGTCGCTCATCCCCATCGCGCAGCATGTTGATGTGGTGGCAAAGGGCTGTTATGTGAACTACAGCGGCCGAAAACGCGATCGGGCCTGGGTGCGTTGGAGCGTCGAACAGGAGGTCGATGCAGTGCGCGCAGTGGGCAGGCCGGGCATGATCCCGATCGTCATGCCCGAACTGTTCAGGGATCCCGAGCCCGGCGAGGACGCCGAGATACGGAGTTGGGTGCGGCATGATGTTTATCTTGGTCTGGCAAGCGGAGCGAAGGGGGTGCTGGTCTGGTCGCTCTTCAAGCGCAAGGAGGTCAAGCGCACCTGGCAGCTCTGGTACGATGCGTATGCGGAATGTGGCCGCGAACTCAACGGCGAGCGTGGTCTGGCGCAGGTCTTCCTTTTCGGGCAGCCGAGCTCTGATCTCGTGGTCCAGAGGGTCAAAGGCGAGGCTATGGCGAAGGTCACACTTGGAGGCGCGGTTGAGGCGACGACCACCTCCGCCGAGGAAAGCGCCCAACAAAAAGTGGAGGTCCCCTCCTGGACCGCCGTAGAATATATTTTCGGAGGCGATCACTGGTTATTTCTTGTTAACTCCAGCAATTCTCCCGCCATCTTCACCGTGGCAGGCTGGGCCAAAGACTCGCGCGCAGCAAACGCGTTTGACGGATCACCGGTTATTCTTGGAGTGGCCGGTCCTTTAAGTGTTGAGCTTCCCGCCTACGGTGTTTCGGCGCTGCGTTTTGGCAAATAAGAATGAGCGGAGTTACACCTGAACCTACCAGCCAGAATCACCCGAAAGGATTCATTTTTCCGACCATGAAACGCCGCAACTTTCTCTGTGCCGCAACGATGATGTCTGCAAGGCACGCCTTGGCGGCGGCTGACACCGGGCGCGGGCCCCGCATTCTCTTGCGACCGGGCAGTTACCAACGCGGCAACATTGGCGACATCGCACACTCTCTGGGAGCGCTTCGTTTATTCGAACTGCATTTTCCAGCAGCAGAGATGACTCTGTGGCCACGGGGATTGAGTGCGGCGGCGCGGGCAAATTTGGAAAAGTCATTCCCCCGCCTGCGCATCGTCGAGGGGGAATTGGACGCGAAGGGAAAGCCCAGCACCCCCGAACTGGCCGCCGCGTGGGCAGAATCAGATCTGCTGTTGCATGGTTCTGCTCCCGGTTTCAAGGGGGCCACTTACATGCCTGCGTGGCGGGCGGCCTCATCGAAACCCTATGGCACGTTCGGCATCACTGAAGACCCTGTGTCCGGCTTCGGGACGGGACACCTCGCTGAGGGCGGCACGCTTGCCCAACTGCACGCCGCCATTGATTCGCTGCCATCCGGTCATCTGAGCAAGACCACGCTGGGACTGCTCAACGGTGCTGCGTTTGTTTTTTGCCGCGATACGCTCACCCAGCGTTATTTTCGTCAGCAGGCCGTCAAGAACACGGTTCTCGAGTTTGGTCCCGACGCGACGTTTGCGCTGCATCTGCGCGATGACGACCGCGCCGGCACCTGGCTGCGCGAGCGGAGCTTGGAGGATGATAGATTCATTTGCGTGATCCCGAGGTTGCGATGCACGCCCTATGCCGCTTTGGAGGGACGGAAGCCCTCGCGAATCGACCTGGCAAAGGAAGCCATCAACGCGCGCACGGTGGAGGCGGATCATGCAATGCTGCGCGATTTAATCAGCAAGTGGGTGCGGGAAACCGGCCTCAAGGTACTCCTCTGCCCGGAAATGACCTATCAGATCGAACTCGCGAAAAAGCTCGTGTTGGATCGGTTGCCGGATGAGGTGAAGTCGCACGTTATCTGGCGCGATACCGATTGGCTGCCGGACGAGGCAGCCTCCATTTACGCGCGCGCTGCCACCGTCATCAGCTTCGAGTGCCACTCGCCGATCATCGCCCTCACCGTTGGCACCCCAGCCTTTTATGTGCGTCAGCCAACGGATACGATCAAAGGCCAGATGTATCATGATATTGGAGCCAGCGACTGGATCTTTGAGGTGGAGGAAACCAGGGCGGAAGATCTGTGGTCCAGGCTCAAGGAAATCCATGAAAACCCTGTAAAAGCACGGGCGCGCGTCGCCAGTCTGATGATCGGGGTAACCGCCAGTCAAAGGCACATGGTGGATGCAGTGCGGCAGGCTCTCGCACTGGGACGTTGAAGACCGTCACCGGCGAAGGCGAAACGCACCCGGGGAACGGAACGCCATCGCTGTCCTGCCACCAGACAACTTTGTCCAAAGCTCGATCGTCATAACCTTGCATAGAGCGCCGCCTTCCCGCGATCTAGAGCCCAGGGAGCTTGGCAAACTGGTTCAGACGACCACACATGGTCACACCAAAGCGGTTGCTGGCGGACTGGCAAGAGTGAGTGAGGCCAATCATTCATCGTCCGCGGAATGCTGGTCAAAGCTGGCGAAGATTTGCCAGTCATTCTGGCTCAGTCATTCAGAATGGCTTCGGAACTGGGAGGCCGATCATCGCGGCAAGACACTCTTCAATGTTAGGTATTGAGGTTGTCGTCAGTTGGTGTCGGATCAAACCTCCCTCAGCAGGGCTTGGAGGTCGAGATGCCGCGTGAACATCGCCAGACTGCCGTCGGGCGTGCGCGGCCATTCTGCCTGTGGCCGGTCCCAATACAACTCGACGCCGTTCTGGTCGGGGTCGCGAAGGTAAAGAGCCTCACTCACGCCATGATCGCTGGCACCGTCGAGTGAAATGCCTGCATCCTGAAGACGCCGCAACGCATCGGCAAGCGTGGCGCGCGTGGGGTAAAGAATGGCCAGATGGAAAAGCCCCGTGGTGCCTGCTGGAGGCGGTGAGTTGCCCAAACTTTCCCAGGTATTGAGACCGATGTGATGATGGTAGCCGCCTGCGGAAATGAAAGCTGCGCCGGTGCCATAACGCTGCGTCAGCGTGAAGCCCAGCACGCCGCAGTAGAAGCTGAGCGCACGCTCAAGATCGGCGACCGTGAGATGCACGTGCCCGATGCAGACTTGTGGATGGATTGGTTGGTCATTCATCGTGGGCTTTTGTTACAGAAGATGAATAGCAATGCCCAACCTCAAATCCATGAATTGTTGGCAGGGAATCAGGGCAAAGGAATGTATTCAATGAGTGGGCTCTTCTGGCTGAGACCTGCCCGAAAGTGAGAGGCCTTGCAGGGTGAATCCGTGGTCTTTCATGCCCTTGCCTCCATTCCTAGGTGCACGGATGCATTCCCTTTTTATTTGCCCCCACTTTTAGCTGCGTGCGCCCGTCAGGAATCGAACCTGAATCTGCGGCTTCGGAGACCACAGACTATCTATTAAAAATGAGGATCCGATGTAAGTGTAATGGATTTGTAATGGTTATTTGATGACATTCTGTGCAATTTGGTGCATCATCCTGCATTATGAGCCGCCAATCAGTCACCCTCAAGAAGTGCAATCACCCGCGCTATCCGTGGAGAGTCACCTTCAATCAGGGCGAGGAATACGCTCAGAAATACTTCGTTACCAAGGCGGACGCCAAGAGCTTCGCGGATGCCAAGGCC
>CAJCCF010000608.1 GCA_903960845.1 uncultured Verrucomicrobiota bacterium
CACCGTTCCTGAAGCAGCACTGTCGGTGCCGATCATGTGCAACCTCGGGACCAAGGAAGGTGTCACTGTCAAAGAAGGCCGCTTCGCTGGTGCGTGGGCTTCCAACGAGGCCTTCTTCAACGCGGTGCGTTCAAGAGGCGGTCTCATCGGCGTCTCGGTGGATCCATTCACCGCCCATGAATGCGGCAATCAACGCTATCTCGCCATGCCCTGGCTGGATGCCTGTCTCACGGCCCGCCTGCCAGAGACCAGCGGTGAACCGCTCAAGGCCATGCCCGCCGAGAAGGCCTGGCTGGCACCTCTGCTCGGCACAGAGGCTGCGCCAGCCGCAAAGTTTTCTGAAGATAAGACCAAGGCCGTGTGGCTCCCGAACGAAGCCATCGCCAAAGCATGGGCCCAGTACGTCAAGGACAGCGCCGTGACCGACACCACACCACCGCCTGCACCAACGAAGGTGAAAATCAAAGGCAACGAAATCACCTGGGAAGCCGGGGCCGATCTCGAAAGCGGCATCGCCAGCTTCACCATCGAGCGCGATGGCGTGGCCATCGGCTCGGTGCCTGAGAAGTCAGCGAACCCTTATGGCCGGCCCATTTTTCAGGGTCTTCAATACAGCGACACACCGGTGCAACCACTGGTGAAGATGGTCTTCACCGACACCAAGGCCGAGGCTGGCGGGAAGCACACGTATCGCGTGATCGCCGTGAACACGGTTGGGTTGCAGTCGAAGTAGATTCAAAGCAACTTTAGCGCACCAGGATCTCACGCCTGGTGGCGTCGATTTCATCCTCCCAGGTTTTGAGTCTGGCCTTGAGATCTTCGAGGATTTCGGGGTGCTGGTAGCCCAGGTCGTTGCGTTCGCCGATGTCGTCATTCAGATTGAACAGCAGGTCCATGGTGTTGCCGTCGTTGATGTATTTCCAGGGGCCGTGACGGATGGCCTTTTGCTTGCGGTTGGAGCGGTCGATGCGCCAGAAGAAGGTGCGCTCGACGGGCTTGGCATCGCCGGTGAGCAGTGGCAGGAGATTGATGCCGTCGAGCGGCTTCGGCGCGGGTGCGGTGATGCCTGCTGCGGCCAGGAAGGTGGCATGCAGATCCATGGTGATGGCCATTTGCGCGGTGACTTTTCCTTTCGGAAGTTTCGCCGGCCAGCGCATGAGGCATGGCACGCGGATGCCGCCCTCCCAGACGGTGGCTTTGTGATGAAAGAGAGGCGCATTCCGGCTGAAGCGCTCGCCGCCGTTGTCGCTGGAGAAAACAACAAGCGTGTTGTCCGCGATGCCTTGTTTTTCCAACTCGGCGAGCATCATGCCGACACCGCGGTCGATGCGCTCGACCATGGCCTTGTAGATGGCGCGGCTGCCGTGATGCATGGTTGCCTTGGTCACCATGGGCGTCTCAGGAGCATCAGGCGGCTGATACGGCGCGTGAACGGCGAGATGCGGCACATAGAGGAAGAAAGGCTGCTTCGCGTGATCGCGAATAAACCTGGTGGCGCGCTCGTTGATGAGGTCGGTGAAGTAACCCTTTGTCTTCACGGGCTTCATGCCTTCCCGCAGCGCGTAGGTGCCGTCGTAATAGGCATGCTGGTAGTAGTCGGCGTGGCCGAGGAGTTCGCCGAAGTATTCATCAAAGCCGCGTCTGGTGGGATTGAACTCGTTTTTGAAACCAAGGTGCCATTTGCCGAAGGCCCCCGTGGCATAGCTGGCGGACTTGAGTCGATCAGCGATGGTGGTCTCGGTCAAAGGCAGGCCAAGCGCGTGGATGTCAGGCTCGGGCACCCACTCGTCCTTCACCCGGCGGAACTGCTCGACCTGATAACCAAAAGCAAATTCAAGTCCGCAGCGTTGCTGCCAGCGGCCGGTCATGAAGCCGGTGCGCGTCGGCGTGCAGACGGGAGCATTGGCATAGAAGTCCGTGAACTTCACCCCTTCGGCCGCGAGGCGGTCGATGTTTGGCGTGGCGATGTCCCTGCAGCCCATGCAGCCGAGATCGCCGTAGCCGAAATCGTCGGCCAGAATGAACACAATGTTAGGCGGGGTTTCGGCGGCCTGGGACAGGCCGCAGAGAACCACGGAGGCATGAAGAAATCCAAGGCGCAGGGCCTGGCGGAATGAGGTGGGCAGCATGGAGAGACATTGTGAACGCTCTGCCACCGCCCGCCTTTCCGCCAAAGCTTGCTTGCGCAGGAACAGTCTATGCCGCCGCGAAATCACGCATGGTGGCCAGCATGATCGTCACGGAGAGCGCTCCGGCATCGGGAAAGCCAATGCAGGCTTCACCGAGTGTTTTGGCGCGGCCAAATTGAGCGATCATGGCCTTGCTGGCATCCTTGCCGGCTTCGGCGGCTTCAGCGACGGCCTTGAGCGCGTCGGGAAGTGGCAGCGCGGTGACCTCGCGGGCTTTGGCGGCAGCCGGGGCCAGGGCGTCGATCATGGTTTTATCACCGGGCTTGGCTCCGCCGCGTTTCATCACGCCTTCAAGTGCTGCTTCGAGCAGAAGCGCCAGGCCTTCGGAATCGAAAGCGGGTCGTCCGGCCAGAGCTTTGCCTCCGGCGCGGTAAACCGTGCCAAAGAGAGCTCCGCTGGCACCGCCCATGCTCGACATCATGGCCGTGCCGGTGGTGACGAAGACTTGCTCCACACTGGCAGGATCCATGGGTTCCAGCTGCGCTTTCACGGCCTCCATGCCGCGCTTCATGCCGAGACCGTGATCACCGTCACCGAGATCGCGATCGGCCTGGGAAAGCATGGCTTCGGCGGCAATGATGGCATCAGCCACCTGAAGCATCATGAGACGGATTTGGTTAGGGTTGAGTTCCATGATCGTGCGTGACTACTTCGTGCCCTTGGCCTTGAGGTCATTGTACATCTGGAAGCCCTGCTCGGGTGAGAGACCTTCATGCACCACGCCGCGCACGGCCTGCATCATGCTGATCGGCGCATCGCTCTGGAAGATGTTGCGGCCCATGTCCACACCGTTGGCACCCTGCTGGATGGCG
>CAJCCF010000609.1 GCA_903960845.1 uncultured Verrucomicrobiota bacterium
AGATTTTGTTTTTCGCCGGCAGCAATGAATCCAAACACTCAAAGAAGTCCGTTCCAATTCTTCCTGCTTTGGAATCAACCGACCACCGGTTGTGAGCGAATAGCCCGGGCTTCGTCCTTGCGTCCTGCGGCATAGGCCTCAAACACGCGGCGGATTTCATCCCGCACACGTCTGAAGACCTGCATCTGCTCCGCCTCCGTTCCTGTGGCATGGGCGGGATCATCAAAGCCCCAGTGATGGCGGTTCATCTGACCCGGGAACATCGGGCAGGCCTGATCGGCATTGCCACAGACGGTGATGACGGTTTCAACCTCTTGGGTGAGAAACTCATCCATGTGCTTGGAATGATGCGTGCTGATGTCGATTCCGATTTCTGCCATTGCCCTGATGCCGAGCGGATGCACGTAGCCGGCAGGTTTCGATCCGGCGCTGGCCACTTGATAGCGGTCGCCAAGCGCACGACGCAGGATGCCTTCGGCGAGGTGGGAGCGGCAGGAATTGCCAGTGCAGAGGATGAGGATGGTGGGCTTCATGAAATGGCAGGATGGAAATTAGCAATATCTAGTTAGACCGCAGCAGGAGACGGCATTTTATGGTCAGGTTGAAAGTCTTCATTCCCATGCTGGCTGGGCAGGTTCTGCAGTTCGCGCGGGGTCATGGGCTTTTGGGGCTGGAGGCACGGGAGCTTTTGGCGGGCATCCGGGGAGACGGGCAGCAGATTGGCGTACGTCTGGCCAACCGGGTCCTGGCCTTGTTGGCGTCACGAACGAGCGTGGAGTCAGCGGCGATCGCATCATCGAAGTGCCGGAACAGCGCGCGCAGCACCGGTTGAAACTCTGGCTTCACCTGGTAGAAGAGCCACTTCCCCCGACGCTCACAGTCGAGGAGTGCCGCTTTTTGAATGACCCGCAGATGGCTGGAAAGAGTGGACTGAGGCAGCTTCAGCACGTCCGCCAATTCGCAGACGCAGAGAGCTTTTTCAAAGACCAGATGAATGATGCGCCAACGGGTGCGATCCGCGAGCGCGTGGGCGAATGTAACGGGTGCTGACATCGAGATAAGTCGTAACGACTTTTGACGATGCGTCAAGAACGCGATTGTTTATTCCCGCACGACCTTGTCCGACAACTCGTTCAGGTCACCCTGATTTCGCGGAAAATGGATGGCAAGGGTGTGACCGATTTTTTGGATCACTTGAACCAGAGCGGCGGTGAAGTTTTGCGATTTGAATCCAGCCGTCATTTCGGTGGCGAGCATTTCCCAGTGTCCGGGATCGCAGCGCTGGTGAATGCCTTCATCGCCGATGATGGCGAACTTCTGCGCTTCCGGGGCGATGAAGATGAGAACGCCATTTTTGGCCGCTGTCTGGTCCATCCCCAGCCTGGCGAAAGCCTGCCATGCGGAGCGCAGGGCATCATCAATCTTCCGGCTGCTGATCATGACGCGCACCTCGGCTGAGGTGCGCGATTCAATGTCACTGATCGCCTCGAGGACAGCGCTGTCCTCCAGTTTGGTAATGAAGTCCCGGGATTTCATGAGGATGATCTTTGTTCACCAACTGCCACTGGCACCGCCGCCGCCCGTGCTTCCGCCGCCGCCGGAAAAGCTTGAGGAGGAAAAGCCACCACCACCGCTCCAGGAACTGCCTGATCCCGAGCTCATGGAGGTGCCGATCGTGTCCAGCCAGGATGATTCACCCGGCAGAGTGAGCCGCCCGTTCTGCTGATAGACCATGCCTTTCTGCACCCTCCGGACTGCGATCAAAAATTTGATCAAAAAGATCACGAACACGATGCCAAAAATGATAAGTCCGAACCATGATTGATTTTTTTGCTGCGATTGCTCCGCCCTGGTTTTGCCAGTGCCCTGATACTCGCCCTGAGTGGCCTGAATCATGGCCTTGACGGCGAAACTCAATCCGCCGGCATAGTCACCACGGCGAAGCCAGGGCTTCATTTCCTCAATGATTCGAAAACTCTCGGCATCAGTCAGACTCGCCTCAAGCCCGTAGCCGGTTTGGATTCGCATCTTGCGGTCCTGGACGAAGACAAACAGTGCGGCGCCATTGTTCCGCCCCTTCTGACCAATGCCCCAGGATTGGAAGACCCGCGTGGCATAGTCTTCAAGACTGGAATCAGTCTGCATCTTGGGATAGATGGCGACGACGAGCTGGTTGGAGCTGTCCCTCTCGTATTGGGCGAGCTGTTCATTGAGCTGATCACCCACTTCGCGCGGCACAACGGCTGCGGCGTCATTGAAATAGCGCGCTAGTTTCGGTGGCATCACCTCAGCGGCACAGAGGGCGATGGAACCGCCCAGCAGGCTGATCGCGAGGCAACCGAGGATGGAGAGGCGCTTGATCACGTGTGCTTAGGGCTTGGTTTTGCCGCCGCCAGTGTTGAACTCCACGACCGGCGGCTCATCAGCGCCGGGCTTGGATTGGAAATAGGGTTTCTCCTTGAAGCCGAGCGCTGCCGC
>CAJCCF010000610.1 GCA_903960845.1 uncultured Verrucomicrobiota bacterium
CGGTCTCGGCTATGATGAAACACTGCCTAACGAACTGTTTGAAGCAGCCTGGCATCTGACCTCGGATGTGGTCCGGATCACCGGGCGCCGGCTCCTGTTTGAGCGCTGCCTCGGCGCTGGCATCAATGTCGCCAGCCGCAAGCTCAGTCCGGCTGAAATCGCCGCGAAGATCAGCGCGAGTGTGGAGGTTTCAGCAGTCCGGATTCATGGCAGTCCGAGTCGTGATCCCGAACGTGTGCAGGATGTGGTGTGCACTCTGACGCTGCCTCCGGAAGAGCTGACGCAAGAGTTCAAAGCCAGGGCCTGTGCAGCGCTCGCGCCCTGGGAAATGCCGAGGCGGTGGTTGTCCGATCCGGGTCTCAACGCACCATCACCTTGAGGCCGATGCCCTTGTAGCCATCGATGATTTCCGCGGCGATTTTTTCATAACTGCGCTCACCGAGCAGGATGCCCAGGTTCTTGAAGGGAGCCGAGTCAGGCTTCATGTCCGGGGGTGGAAAACTCGTGGGATAGCTGAACCTTCCGCCTTCCATGCGCTTGACCCGGGGATCGGCGAAGAAGGCGCGCAGTTCGGCCACTTGCGCATAGGCGGCATCCATGAATTTGATGAAGCGCGTGCCTTTCTTGTCGCCGTCCAAATGACAGAAAAAGTACACCAGAAGCTGGGAACGGTGGTACATGGCCGCCATGGCCTGCGGGGTGGCGCACTCGGCATCCCATTGATCGCGGGTCATGGTCATGAGCGCCTGGAGTTTGCCCAGATCCAGGGTGAAACCCCCGCGCTGCTGCCACTCGTCCACATCCGCCTTGATCCCGCTTTTGTGATTGTCGGCGCGGAATGTCCCAGCCTTGTAAGGCAGCATTTCCGTGTACTCCGCCGTGCCTTCGATCACCCATTTCGGCAGGAAGCCCAGGTAGTCATGCATGAGCTGATGCGTGATCTCGTGGACCAGCGTGCCGTTGCTGTAATTGTCATCCTTGAAGTAAGTCTGTCCGCGCTTCTCCATGCCCAGGCTTTGAAAGGGGATTTTAAAAATCTTGTCCCCGCTGCTGTAGACGCCGCCTGACATTTCCGGCCCGCCAGCCGCGACGTAGTCCGCGCGCGTTTCGTAAAGCGCCGCTAAAAACCGCGGCATGCCTTCCGGTGGCTTGCACTGGACACCCCAGGGCAGCGCTTCAATGAGCGACTTGGTGGACTCAAAGGTGCGCGCCACTTCCTTCATCACACTGCCCGCCAGTTTGGCCTGGGAGCTGAACTCGAACGCTTCAGACTGGTACACATACTTGCGCGCCGCCGGATTTTCCGATGTCGCCGCGATCTCGATGGAGCGTGAAGGCACCACCACATTCTCCGGCCAGGTCCGTTTCTCGATGGGCACACGGGTGGCGTCCACTTTTGCCGGTGAGGCATTTTGAGGAGCCGCAGAGCCACCTCCGCCAGCCGCCTGGGTTTTGGCAAAGGCCTGATCTTCCGCACTCAGCCGGATCATCGGGAAGGGCACCGTTTTCCCGTCCATCAGCTTCAGCAAGACGCTGTCTCCCTGCATGCCGGCGAATTCGGCATCCACCTTGCGCCCCGTGGAATCAGTCCAGGGACGAGGTGCGGCCATCAGAACAGACGAGCCCAAACACAGCAAAAGGCTGAGACAGCGAAAGGATTTTTGCATGACGTCCCCGGTTTATCACGGGGTCACGCCGGGTGGCAAGCTGAACCAAGCAAATGTGACACAATCCACAATCCTGCTGGCAGGGGCTCTCAACATCGCTATCACCCAAAGCGTATGGCACCCACACCTCCGCATGTTTTTGAGCAGCCCGCTCCCGCTTTCGATGTCGGCACGGTCGAGACACCCGCTTATGTCGTGGATCGCGGCCTCTTGAAAAAGAACCTCGAAAAACTGGCGCAGGTGCAGCGTGATTCAGGCGCGAAAATCCTGTTGGCGCTCAAGGGTTTCTCGATGTTCTCCACCTTTGACCTGGTGCGCGAGTACCTGCATGGCTGCTGCACCAGCGGCCTGCATGAGGCACTGCTCGGTCATGAAGAGTTCCGCAAGGAGCTGCATGTCTACGCTCCGGCCTTCAAGCAGGCGGAGATGGAGCAGATCATCCCCATCGCCCATCACATCAGTTTTAATTCGCCCACACAGTGGCAGAAATGGAAACCCATGCTCGATGCCGCCCGCGCTGCCGGGAAGCACGCCCCGAGCCCAGGCATCCGCGTGAATCCCGAGCACAGCGAGGTGGAGTGCAGCCTCTACGATCCCTGCTCGCCAAGCTGCCGCCTGGGCACCCGCGCGGAGACTTTGGACAAGGAAGATCTCACCGGCCTGGAGGGGCTGCATTTTCACGCGCTCTGCGAGCAGGACAGCGATGTCCTGGAGCGCACGCTGGCCGCCGTGGAGAAGCGGTTCCCCAAACTGCTTGCGCAGGTGAGCTGGGTGAACATGGGCGGCGGTCATCACATCACGCGCAACAACTATGATGTGGAACGACTCGTGCGTGTCATCCGCAGTTTCAAAGAGCGCTGGGGCAAGGAAGTTTATCTGGAGCCCGGCGAGGCCATCGCCCTGAACACCGGCTACCTCATCGCCAGCGTGCTGGACATTGTCCCGACGGACATCCCCACCGCGATCCTCGATACCTCCGCCACCGCGCACATGCCCGACACGCTGGAGATGCCGTATCGTCCGCACATCATCGGCAGTGATCTGCCCGGCGTGCTGCCCTACACCTACCGGCTCGGCGGCATGACCTGCCTCGCGGGCGATGTCATCAATGAATACAGCTTTCCCGCGCCGCTGGAGATCGGTCAGAAGCTCGTCTTCACCGACATGGCCCATTACACGATGGTGAAAACCAGCACCTTCAATGGCGTCCCTCATCCCGACATCGACCTCTACGATCCCGAGACCGGCGTGCTCCGCGTGGTGCGCCGCTTTGGCTATGAGGACTTCAAGCGCAAGCTGTCCTGAGCTATCGGATCGCCTCCAGAACCTCCCGCACCAATCCCGGGCCGCGATAGACGA
>CAJCCF010000611.1 GCA_903960845.1 uncultured Verrucomicrobiota bacterium
AAGACGCCATCAAAGCCATTGATCAAGTCATTCCGCGCCACAGTTACGGGGTTCTTACCGCCGTGCCAAACGCCAAGGCCCTCGTTATCACTGAAAACAGCAACACCATCCGCTCCATTCTCGCCCTGCTTGAAAGGCTCGACAACAAGCCTGCTGAAACCATTTCAAAAACCTTCCAACTCACCCGCTCTGATGCCGAAGACATCAAAAAAGCGCTTGATGAGATCCTTGGAACTGACGAAAAAAACACCGCTGGAGGCGGGCGCACCCCAAGCATTCCACAGAACCAGCCCGGCAGCATCCCAGTCCAGCCCCAGCAGCCGCAGATTCCAGTGAATCAAAACATCGCTGGCGGCGGCAAGTCTGGCGTCTCGGCAGAGGCCATTCCGCCAAAGATCATCTCCATCAAACGCCGCAATTGCCTCCTAGTCATCGCCACCCAGGAGTCCCTGGATTACATTGGCAAACTCATTGAAGAACTCGACGCCGCCTCAGAGATCCGCAACTTTGTCTCACGCGTTCTGGTCTATCTCAGTGTCGATTCGGCCATGTCCATCATCAGTGATGCCATCTCACGCAGCGAGGGTGATGGTGAAGGCGGAGCCGGGGGTGCCGGAGGCGCTGCCAAGCCAAATGGGCAGAACCAAACAACGACCCCGAACAATCAAAATCGCAATGGCAGCAGCAGTCTCTTTGGTAACAGTGGCAACAGCAATAGCAACGGGTTTGGGAACTCAGGCGGCATGGGAGGCTCTGGCGGTCTGGGTGGCTCAAGCAGTATGGGCAGTGGCGGAGGCAACCTGACTCCCATGCGGCAGAACAATGGCCCCACATCCATGCTAGTCGGCAAGACCCTGCTCATTTCCGACCCGGTCTCCAACTCCGTCTTTGCATCCGGGCCGCCCGAGCACCTGCGCATCCTCAATGAAATCATGGACGAACTCGATCACCGCCCGCAGCAGATCATGATCTCCGCCCTCATTGGTGACTATCAAATGAGCCAGGGACGCGGGTTCTCACTCGAGACGGCCTTTCGCGGCAGATACACCAATGGCTCGGGCGGTTTCTTTGGCCAGGGAGGTTCCAGTAACGGACCCGGCACCAGTGGCAGCGGCACGACCAGCACGAGTCTTGATCCACGCAATCTGATCCCCGCAGCCTCGGCCTTTGCCTTCGGCAATAATTTGAGCTTTGTCGGCGGCATTCATCAGGGACTGGACCTGATCATCGAAACACTTCAAAGTGATACCGACTTCAAGGTGATTTCCAGGCCAACGATTTTTACCATGAACAATACTCCGGCGGCCTTGACCAGCGGGCAGTCTTTCCCTATTGCCTCTTCCACTCAGAGTTCACAGTTCGGAGCGGGCGTTAATGGCAGCTTCATGTCTAACGTGCAATATCAGGACATCGTGCTCAGCCTGAATATCATCCCCCTGATCAATTCGGCCGATGAATTGACACTGCAAATCTCCCAGCAAAACAGCGAACGCGCAGGTTCCTCCATCATCTCGGGTAACGTCTACCCTGTCATCAGCAAGCAGGAACTAAACACCGTCATTTCCTGCCGAAACAAATCGACCGTGCTTCTTGGCGGACTCATCCGCAAAGATGAAAACAAAACGCGCAACGGCGTTCCCATCCTTTCCAGCATTCCACTGCTCAAAAACCTGCTTGGATCACGGCAGAAAGACACCAGCAGCCGCGAACTGCTCATCTTCATCCAGCCGCGTATCGTGGTGGGCATGGATGACCTGCCACCGAGCGTTCAAGACTCCGCAGGGACCAGCCCGTTTGGTGAAGAAGCGCAGGCGGGTATTTATCAGGAAAAAACAGCAACCGCTCTCAAGGCGCTGCCACCTGAAAAGAAGAAAGCCTCCACTCGCATCAAGGAGATGGTCAAAAAGCTATTTATGTAGCCGTTTAGGCCGCGAGCGCATCAGCCACACCCTTGAAAAGGTAGTAGCCCCAGCCGTGTTCGGCACCGTTCCAGTCAGGATCGTAGTGGGTGTTTTTGACAATGAAGCGCTCAGGGTGCGGCATAAGACCGAAAACACGACCCGTGTCGTCCTGAAGGCCTGCAATCAGAGCTGTCGAGCCGTTCACATCCTTGCCATAGAGCAGGGCGGCGTGTCCGTCTTTGACGTACTTTTCAGCGTCACCAGCCTCGCCGACAAAACGTCCCTCAGCATGGGCCACGGGCAGTTCAAAGTTGTCTGGCAGCGCTTTGAGGAAGGGGCTGGTGTTGCCGTTCTTCTTGAGCGGAGTCCAGCGGCAGATGAAGCGGCCGGTCGTGTTGTGAATCAGACTGCCGCGCGGCAGCAGATCAAGCTGCGTCAAGATTTGGAAACCATTGCAGATGCCGAGCACATACCCCCCGTCTGCGACAAATTTCTTCAACCGCTCACCCAGTTTATGCTTGGTGATGAGTTGGGAAATGCGACCGCTCATGACGTAGTCACCATAGCTGAAACCACCGGAGAAGACGATCAACTGCGCACGGTCCAGCGCGGCGGGCTCCAGCAGAGCCACGGGCAGAACTTCCGCCGTGAAACCGGCAGCTTCCAAGGCGCTTGAGGTTTCGACATCGCAGTTGGTGCCGGGGAACTTGATGAGTAGGGCGTGAGGCATGGCAATGAATCAATAAAAAGGAGTTAGACCACCCTGCCAGATTGGCTTGAGGTCACCGACAGCCGCATCAATGAGCGTGCTGCCGCGAAGGGTGATGTTGAGGTATTTTTCGTTCGTGCTCTCACCGATGACGACAGCTCCGGCGGCCTTCGCTGCGGCGAGATGTTCAGGGGCAACTTCAAGCAGGAGGCGTCCTGGCGTTTCGCCAAACAGCAGTTCAGCAATCGTGCTGCCTTTGTCGGCAGGCACGTTTTCGAGCTCCACCTTCAGGCCGGCCTTGCCGCTGAAGGCAAATTCGGCCAGTGCGACCGCAAGACCACCTTCGCTGAGATCGTGGCAGGAAAGCACGCCGCCCTGCTTCACCAGGCTGTGATATTTCTCATAGCTGGCCCAGGTGGTGGTTTCGCTCCAACTTGGCGGGCCATCCAATCCGGCGCCGTGGGTGTATTTGGCAAAAACACTGCCGCGCAATCCGGGGGTGGTGTTGCCGATGAGACAGATTTTGCTGCCTGCGCGGCGCAGGGAGGCGCCGACGACATGCCTGGCATCTTCGACAACGCCGAAGCCGCTAACCAGAAGTGTGACAGGAATCGAAACCGGACCGTCATCGGTGATGAAGTAATTATAGAAGCTGTCCTTGCCTGAAACAAACGGCGCACCGTAGGCAAGCGCCGCTTCAGCCAGCCCCTTGGTGCATTCCACGAGCGCTCCGAGTTCCCTTTCGTTGTCAGGATTGCCCACGCAGAAGTTGTCAAGAATGGCGATGCGCTGAGGATTCGCACCCATGGCCACAAGTTGACGCACGCACTCATCCACACAAGCACGGCCCATGGCATGAGGGTCAGTCTTACCCCACTCGGGGAGCAGCGCACAGGCCAGCGCCAGAAGTTGATCACTGCCGTTTACTTTGATGACTGAGCCATCCTGCGGAGCATCGCCGCTGGCGCCTGCCAGAGGCTTGAGCACGGTGTTGCCCTGCACTTCATGATCATATTCGCGAATGACCGGTTCACGCGAGACGATGGAGAAATCACCGAGGAGGGTCTTCAAAACCTGTGTCCATGACTCAGGCCGAACCGCCACTTTCGGCTGAACTGCCGCAGGCTGGCGCCAGTGCGCACGCATTTCGCGGCGCGGAGCTCCGTGAAGTTTATCCACCGGAAGATCGCACACGACCTGTCCATAATGCCAAACCTTCAGTCGCTTGCTGCCATCCGCCTTGGCCAGCACAAACATCTCCGACTGCCAGGTGTCGGCAATTTTCTGCAGCGCAGCGAGGTTGTGCTCCTCGATGGCCATGACCATGCGCTCCTGGGACTCGGAAATGAAGACCTGCCAGCTTTCCATGTCCGGCACTTTCAGCGGGCAGTTTTCCAACCACACTTCCCCGCCTACCTCACTCAGCATCTCTCCGGCCGCGCTGGAAAAACCACCCGCGCCGCAATCGGTGATGAACTCGATCAAGCCTGCTTCGCGTGCGGCAAGCACAAAGTCAGCAACCTTCTTTTCTTCAATCGGATTGCCAATCTGCACCGCCGTCTGGTCTTCCTCATGCGAGTCCGTCGTGAGAGATGCGGAGCTGAAGGTCGCACCTTTCAGCCCGTCCTTGCCCGTGCGGCCACCGGCGGCAATCAGCAAATGTCCGGGTTTCACTTCCTTGGCGATGTCCTTGATCGGGATCACCCCGGCGGTGCCGCAGAACACCAGCGGATTGTAGATGAACGTGTCGTCAAACTGGATGGCTCCATTCACCGTCGGAATGCCCATGCGGTTGCCGTAATCACGCACACCGCGCACCACACCACGCATCACGCCGAGCGGATGAATCACATCCTTGGCCTTTAAATCTTCCTGCTTCGTATCCGGCGGGCCAAAACAAAACACATCAATCGAGGCCACAGGTTTCGAGCCTTTGCCTGCTCCCAGAATATCACGAATCACTCCGCCCAGACCTGTGTTAGCACCTGCATACGGTTCGATGGCGCTCGGATGATTGTGCGTTTCCACTTTCAAGCAGACCGCCTGGTTTTCATCCAGCTTCACAAACCCTGCATTGTCCACAAAAGCGCTGAGCACAAAGCCGGGCTTGTCGACCATGATCTTCTCCGTGACGCTGCGGATGTAGGTCTTGAAAAGGCTGTCCACCACTTCCTGCCGGCCATTCACGGTGTGATGGATCTTGGCGTTGAAGATGCGGTGCTTGCAGTGCTCCGACCAAGTTTGAGCGATGACTTCCAGCTCCACATCCGTCGGATCACGGCCGGCATCGAGGTAGATTTGCTGCACGGCCAGCATGTCGGCTTTGGAGAGCGATAGCTTCATCTTCTTCGATAGATCGAGAAGCGGGTCGGCAGTGAGGTCGCGGATCGGGATGGTGCGAAAGACAGCTTGGGACATGGGTTATTCCTGTTCATGGAGAGTAACGCGGAGGCGTCAACCCAGAGCTTGGTGGAGATGCTGGAAATGCCCGTTCTCCTGCGCCCCGTGATTGGCGGAAAACATCCCCCGGGCACCCCCGTTGGTTCTTCAGGCTGCCTCCCGCCCCAATTCACCATGAAATACCTTCCAGCCATCGCTTGCATCACTTTCACGAGCGCCATCCTCGCTGCGGAGCGTCCGGCGGTCTCGACTCCGCGCCAGACCAGCGGCGACAAGGCAGTGCAACCAAAGTGGGAGCAGACACTCATGGTCACCGTCGGCATGACGAACGGAGACATTGGGGGCAGTGATCAGCGCGCCATCCAGGCAGCCGTGGATCATGTGGCACGGCTGGGTGGCGGAACGGTGAAGATTCTCGCGGGGACCTACCGGCTGCGGAATGCGGTCTATTTGCAGACAGGCGTCAATTTGATCGGCGAGGGCGACAAAACGGTTCTCATCAAAGAGCCGTCCAGCACGACACCACTGAAGTTCGACAGCGACTGGTATGATCAGGAGATCACGCTCAAGGACTCCACCGGTTTCCGGGTGGGTGATGGTGTATGCCTTCGGGCAAAGGATGCCAAGACGGGCACCAGCACCGTGCTCAAACGAACCCTGGTGGCCCGCAGTGGCGACCGCTTTAAGCTCGACAAACCGCTGCGCGAAAATCTCTGGCAGATGAACGGCGCCACCTGCTCCACCCTTTTCCCACTGCTCAGCGGCGAGTTCGTGGACGATGTGCGCATCGAGAATCTCGTGCTCGACGGCAATCGCGAGCACAATAGCGAACTGGATGGCAACTACGCGGGCTGCATCTTCCTGCAAGACTGCAACCGCTTCCATATTCGCGGCGTCACCGCGCGGAACAACCAGGGTGATGGCATCAGCTGGCAGATTTGCCACGATGTGATTGTCGAAAACTGCATCTGCGCGAACAATAAAAACCTCGGCCTACACCCCGGCTCCGGCTCGCAGCGTCCGGTCATCCGCAACAACACCCTGATCGGCAACGACATCGGCATCTTCTTTTGCTGGGGTGTCAAATACGGACTCGCTGAGCACAACCAGATCGACGGCAACCGGGTGGGCATCTCCATTGGGCATCGGGACACCGACAATCTCGTCACCGGAAATACGATTCGCGGCAACAAACTCAACGGCGTGCTCTTCCGCCCCGAACGCGGTGCCGACTTTGCCGGGCATCGAAATCGGATTGAAAAGAACACCTTCCTCGACAACGCGCCTGAAGGCGGTGCCGTCATCGATATCCAGGGCGGCACCGAATCGATCACCATCCGCGACAACCAGTTCACCGAAACCCGCTCCGGCAAGCCCCGCGTGGTGGTGAAACAAGGTGCTGACACCAAAAACATCGTCATCGAAGGAAGCAGGACCAAGGGACTGTGAACTCGGTTTGTGATCGTCACTTCATGCGTCAGTGAAGAACTTCGTCTGCTCGCAGCGTTAAAGTGCGGTTCACTTTCCAATCATGAAATCCACGCTGCTCCTCGCCATTCTCGTCTCCACACTCGCACACGCCGAGGACATCCGCCTCCAGCCACCGAAGGATCTCAATGGTTACTTCCCTTTCAATCCACCCTCATCTTTGAGCGAGTGGGATGTGCGCAGAGATCAGGTTCGGCGCAGGATCCTCGTGGCGGAAGGTTTGTGGCCCATGCCGACCAAGACACCACTCAACCCTGTCGTTCACGGTAAAGTCGAGGGGGATGGGTTCACGGTCGAGAAGGTCTATTTTGAGAGCGCTCCCGGATTCTTCGTCACCGGCAGCCTCTGGAAGCCCAAGGTCATCAAGGGCAAGGTGCCGGGCGTCATGTTCGCCCATGGTCACTGGCAGGATGCGCGTCTCGCGCTGTCGGACGATGAAGCCGTGCGCAAAGAGATCGCGGCAGGTGGTGAGCGTTTCGAGCGCGGCGGCAAAAGCATCTTCCAGTCCCTCTGCATTCAGTTGGCGCGCATGGGATGTGTCGTCTGGCAGTGGGACATGCTCAGCGACTCTGACTCCATCCAGTTCTCGCGGGAGATCGTGCATAAATTTGCCAAACAACGCCCTGAAGCCAACAAAACGGAAAACTGGGGTCTCTACAGCCCGCAGGCCGAATCGCACCTGCAATCCATCATGGGTCTGCAAACCTGGAACGCGGTGCGCGGTCTCGATTTCCTGCTCAGTCTGCCCGAGGTCGATCCTGAGCGCACCGCCATCACCGGCGCAAGCGGCGGCGGCACTCAAACGATGCTGCTCGCAGCCATTGATGACCGAATCAAGCTCTCCTTTCCATGCGTCATGGTCAGCACATCCATGCAGGGCGGTTGCACCTGTGAAAACGCATCGCTGCTGCGCATCGGCACCGGCAATGTCGAGTTCGCCGGACTCTTTGCACCGAAACCGCAGGGCATGAACACCGCCAACGATTGGACCAAGGAACTGTCCACCAAAGGCTTCCCCGATCTGCAGAAGCTTTACACAACCTTCGGTAAAAAGGACAACGTCATGCTCCAGCGCGGCGAGCACTTCCCGCACAACTACAATGCCGTCACCCGCAGCGCCTTCTACACCTTCGTCAACAAGCACTTCAATCTCGGCCAGCCATCGCCCGTGATCGAGCGCGACTACGAACCACTCACCAAAGACAAGCTGACCGTCTGGGATGACAAGCACCCCGCCCCAAAAGCCGACGATCACGAATTCGAGCGCAGACTGCTCAAGTGGTTCACCGACGATGCCGACAAGCAGTTGCGCACTGCGGATCCGCAGTTGCTGCGCCAGGCGGTTGAAGTCGTCATCGGCCGCAGCTACGACAAAGCGGGTGAAATTGAATGGACACTCAACGACAAGCAGGATCGCGGCGACCACCTCGAAATGGCCGGCACGCTGACAAACAAAACCTACGGCGAAGAACTCAGCGTCACCTGGCTTTATCCAAAACAATGGAACGGCCGCGCCGTCGTCTGGCTCGGTGACAGCGGTAAATCAGCCCTGCAGGATGCTGACGTGAAGAAGCTCGTCGCCAGCGGAGCTGCCGTCCTCGGCGTCGACCTCCTCATGCAGGGTGGCGATCCGGTGAAACAAACAGCGGTGGTTAAAAATCCGCGCGAGTTCGCCGGCTACACCCATGGTTATAACCACGCCCTCTTTGCCCAGCGCACGCATGACGTGCTCAGCATCGTCAGCTTCCTCCGCAACGCCAAAGTGGGTTCCCATCCCAATCCCGAAACAGTCTGCCTGGCCGGCTTCGGCACCCAGACCGGCCCCATCGTTGTTGCCGCGCGGGCACTTGCAGGGGAAGCCGTCGACCGCGCCGCATCGGACACGGGAGGGTTCCGTTTTGGCAAGGTGCTTGATTACCGCGATCCAATGTTCCTTCCCGGTGGTGCCAAGTACCTGGATCTACCCGGCATGATCTCCCTCAATGCTCCCCATGCTCTCTGGCTCAAAGGTGAGGGCAAAACGCCTGATGGTCAGGCGGTGGACTGGTTGATGCA
>CAJCCF010000612.1 GCA_903960845.1 uncultured Verrucomicrobiota bacterium
GAAACTTCTGCATGTGGATGGCCGGCGGCGGCGTCAAGGGCGGCACGGTGTTTGGCGAAACGGATGACTTCAGTTACAACATCGTCAAAGACCCCGTCCACATCAATGACCTGAACGCGACCATCCTGCACCTCATGGGCATTGATCACTCGCGCTTCAGCTTCAAGTTCCAGGGTCTCGACCAGCGCCTCACTGGCGTGGAGGAGCATCATCCGGTGAAGGGGGTGCTGGCCTGATCCAAAAAATCAGCGACCCGCCATCCACTGGACCTGAGGCTCGCCGCGCAACTCCTTGTAGTTATTCCAGGCGAACATGCCGAAGAAGATGACCGACATGGTGTTGAAGTACTGAAAGGCATAAACCGCCATGCCCACCGAGCAGGCAAGACTGAGGGTCAACGACGCCCTTTGCCGCATCGGCCCGAACAACGCCCGTGAGATATGACCGCCATCGAGAGGGATGATGGGCAGGAGATTGAGCAGCGCCCAGAAGATGCTGATCTCCTGAAAAGATCTCAGCGTGTAATACACCAGCGGTGAGCCCGGCTTCCAGGCATCCAGCACCCACCACATGACGACGGCCGCCGCCAGCTGAGTGAAGGGGCCGGCGGCACTGACAAAAACATCCTCCTGACGTGAAAGCCAGCGGTTGCCGCGTGCCAGACCACCAAAGGCATACAGCAGAATGCTCACCTGCCGGTCACCGAAGTGGCGCATCACCAGCGCATGACCCAGTTCATGAATCACGATGGAGGCGCAGGCCACGATGAGAAAGCCAATCAGCGCCTGCAATTTCTCAGGACTGCCCGCATCAAGTGCCCCGCCAAGCAGAGCGCAGTTGACCCAGAAAAACCAATGGATGACGATGGGAAACCCGAGGAGGTGAAAACGAATCATAGGCGCGACGGATTGTGCGGAGACTGAACCATGCCACAAGCAGCAATTCACAAACGTGCTATGCATGTCACCCCCACGCCTCATGCCTCTCAACGTCCGACTCTTCATCTGGTTCCGCCTGCTGTTTAACTGCCGGTTCTATTACCCGATCTTCACGATTCTGTTTTTGGATCTGGGGCTCAGCATCGGTGAGTTCGCCGCGCTGAATGTGATCTGGGCAATCACGATCGTTTTGCTGGAAGTGCCATCGGGTGCGCTGGCGGATCAGTTTGGCAGGCGAAAGCTCGTGGTGATCGCAGGCTGGCTCATGGTGGCGGAGATGTCGGTGCTTTGCCTCATGCCGGTCGGCAATCATGAGGCGGTGCTCTGGCTCTTCGTGCTGAACCGCATCCTCAGCGGCGCGGCGGAAGCCTGCGCCAGCGGTGCCGACGAAGCACTGGCCTATGATTCGCTGCCCGAAACCGAACGCGCCTCACTCTGGCCAAAGGTGATGGGGCGGCTCAGCCGGGCGATGGCGCTTGGTTTCATCGTGTCATCCATCAGCGGTTCGGTGCTCTATGATCACACGCGCGTTTCATCTCTGCTCGGCTGGTTTGGCATTGCAGGCATTGACCGCGCCCTCACGATGAAGATCCCGCTCGTCCTGAATTTTCTCACCGGCATCGCCTGTCTCATCGTCTGCCTGCGAATGAAGGAAGTGCCGGCTTCAGAAACCGCGGTGACCGGATCGCTCATGAATCGGGTTCGCGAAGCGTATCGCGGCATCGTGGAAACCGGTCGCTGGATCTGGAATACGCAGGCGGCTTTCTCGATCATTCTTCTGGGACTGGTGTTCGACAGCGTCATCCGGCTCTTCCTCACCGTGGCGAGTAATTTCTACCGGCTCGTCGGCATCAGCGAGGCCTGGTATGGCGTGATCGGCACCGTGAGTTCGGTGCTTGGCCTGATGACGGCCGGCCTGATGGAGCGCAGCACGGAGCGCTGGTCGCTGGCGCGAAATTTCACCTGTCTGGCCGTGGTGATTTTTGCGAGTCTGCAGAGCGCCGCGCATCCGCAGCCTGGATGGGCCGGAGTGGCGCTGATCATGCCGCTGATGCTGGGCATGCGCTTCCTGCAATTTTTCCTTTCCCACTACCTGAACGCGGTGGTGGACTCGACCCGCCGCGCCACCGCTCTCAGCTTCCGCGGACTGACCATGAACCTGGCCTACGGAGGCATGACACTGCTCTTCGGCTGGCACACACACTGGCTGTCCGGCCGGCTGCATCTGCCGACGGAAGATCCGCGCGTGTTTGCCGCCAGCCTGACCTGGTGGCCGTGGTGGTTTGCCGGCACACTCGGGGTCACGTTGATTTGGCTGCGATGGCGCCGCCGGTAAAGAAACCATTTTTCATGCCGCGTGCCGCCGTGTTAGCATGGGCTCATGAAGCGCAGATGGATCATTCGATTGAGCCTAACCGGACTGGCTTTCCTGCTCGCCTACACGGGTTGGCGAAAGGTGGAAGGCGATCCCGGCATGA
>CAJCCF010000613.1 GCA_903960845.1 uncultured Verrucomicrobiota bacterium
GGCACAGGTTGAGCGGCCAATGACGGAGCCTGCGAAATCTACGCCGACACCACCTGAGCCGCCAGTGATGGAGGTGCAGGCGAGCGCTCCGGAGAAGCCTGCCATGCCGGCCTTCCGCATCATTGGCGTTCTGCACCGTCTTTATGTGCTGATGGAAAGTGCCGAGGGGCTCGTGCTCATGGATCAGCACGCCGCGCATGAGCGGGTGAATTTTGAAAAGATGCGCCGGGCCATGGAGCAGGGCGGGGTGCCTTCCCAGCGTCTTCTGATGCCACTCATGCTGCAAACCAGCCCGCGTGATGCGGATATTCTCAAGCGTCACCTTGACTCGCTCTCGCGTCTTGGAATTGAAGCGGAACCCTTTGGCCCGAACACCTTCAAAATTGAAGCACTGCCCACTTTTTTAAAGACTGACGATCCACTTGCGTGGCTGGATCAGGTGATTGAGGAACTGCAAAGCCTCAGTTCCAAAAGCTCCTCACTGCGCCTTGGCGAAGACATGATCGCCACCACGGTGTGCCGGCATTCCGTGAAAGCGAATGACAAACTTTCCATGCCTGAAATCCAGGCATTGCTGGATGATCTCTTTGCCTGTGAAATGCCCTATTGCTGCCCGCATGGCAGGCCCACTCTGATTCAGATGTCGTTGAATGAACTGGAGCGTAAATTTGGCCGGTTGGCTCCCTGATTACTGCGCCAGCTGCTTGACATACTCGCGCAAAGCCGGGCCGATATCATCACGCTGCAGACCGAAATGCAGGTTGGCTTTGATGAAGTCGAGCTTGTTGCCGATGTCGTGCCTCTGGCCCTCATAGCGCAGGCCGTGCAGGGCTTCCTCCTTCATGAGAGAGGCCATGGCATCGGTGAGTTGAAGCTCGCCACCCTTGCCTTTGGGTGTCTTTTCAAGATGGGTGAAGATGCTTGAAGATAACACATAGCGGGCGCTCACGGCGAGGCGTGATGGCGCTGCTTCAGGTTTGGGTTTTTCGACGAATTGCGTCGCGCGAATCAGTCCAGGCGCGATTTCATCACCTCCGAGGATGCCATAGCGGCTCACCTTCTCCAGGGGAACCTCCTGCAGCGCCACGGCCGAGCCGCCATGCCGCTCGACGACATCGGCCAGTTGCCGCGTCACCGGTCTGGCCGCATCGGTGGTGGTCACCACGGTGTCACCGAGCAGAACGGCAAATGGCTCGTTCCCAACATGATCACGCGCATATAAAATGGCGTCACCCAGTCCGCCCATCACGGGTTGCCAGATGAAGTGAATGCGAGCCATGCTCTGCATCCGGCGCAGGCTGGCGAGATCTTCATCGCGGCCTTTCATCGCCAGCTCGGATTCCAGGTCAAAGGCTGGATGGAAATGTTCCTCAATCGCGCGTTTGCTGCGGCTGATGACGATGAGGATGTCGGTGATGCCCGAGGCCACCGCCTCTTCGACGACATACTGAATCACCGGCTTGTCCACCAAGGGCAGCATTTCCTTGGGCACCGCTTTTGAGATCGGCAGGAAACGGGTGCCGTAACCGGCGGCAGGGATGACAGCTTTGCGGACTTTCAGCATGCTCATGGTTAGGCGATCTTTGGGTGCTGGCAAGGGCCGCGGGTTAGCTTACTTCTGTTTCTTTGCCTTCGGTGTCAGCGCACGCATCTCCTTCTTCAATGTCCGTGCTTTCTTTTCGAGTTCGGCAATCTTCTCCCGGCGCTGGGTTTGTGTCTTGAGAATGCGCCGGAGCTTGGTCCAGTGCTGCTTGTCGACGATGTAGCCCACGCAATTCGGCTGACCGCAGCGGCAGGGATGATCCTTCCATGTGTCGAGATCGAAACCATAGTTGTAGGTCAGTTCCTCGCCCTTCTTGATCTCGCGGGTCGAGTAGATCCAGATGCGCCCCCGGATGATGTAGGCCTCGCAGTTGCCCTCACAGGAGTGATTGATCAAGCGCGCAGGGTTGCCGGCGTGGCCGCCATCGATGTCATATTTTTGATTCAACGTGAAGATATAGACCGCTGCGCCGCCCGTCTTCCTGGCCTGCTCTTCCAATTCCAGCCCCCGGCGGGTGCTTTCCTTCTTGGTGATCTTTTCGCCGACATACTCGATGATTGGCGTGTCGTTGGGAATGTCACAGCGGGCGAAAAGGCCTCGGTTGTGGATCGCTGAACCGCGGACGATCCAGTATTTGGGTGCAGGAGCTTGAGACATGAGTGCGTGGGCAGCGGATGTGATGCCGTCTCCCTGAATAAAGTCAAGACAGGCTCAGATTAATGTCGTCACGCCGCCCTGTTGAACCGGACAGGTATGGGCCTGAGATGAAGGCGTGGAAGCACATGTTGGGACACTGATCGAGAGTCTATCCGGTCGCCGGAAAGAGCGGTGCAAATTTGCCTGTCGCAAAATGCTCATCTTGCGCCAGAATGCGCGCCCTTTCCCATGTCCACCGAACGCAAAACCCTCGAAGAACGCGCCCAGATGTCAGACATCGAGCGCCTGCGCCACTCCTGTGCCCATGTCATGGCCACGGCGATTTTGCGCATTTGGCCCGACGCCCAGTTTGCCTACGGGCCTCCGATCGAAAATGGTTTCTACTACGACTTCCAGATGAAGCACCGCGTCACGCCGGATGATTTCGAGAAGATCGAGGCGGAGATGAAGAAGATATCCAAGGAGAACCAGAAATTTGAATGGAAAGGCATCAGCCGTGAGGATGCCAAAGCGATGGCAGAAAGCGGCCGTCTTGGTGGCCTTAGCGAGCGCCCCGGTAACCCGAGTGTGTTCAAGCTGGACCTCATCGACAAAATTCCCGAGGGCGAGCAGATCTCCTGTTTCCAGAATGGAGATTTCATCGACCTCTGCGCCGGACCTCATGTGGGCTACAGCGGCAAGTGCAAGAACGTGAAGCTCACCTCAGTGTCGTCATCCTTCTACATGGGCGATGACACCAAGCCGCAGCTCCAGCGCCTCTACGGCACCGCCTTTGAGTCCAGGGAAGAACTTGAAGCCTATTTTGTTCGGCTCGAAGAGGCCAAGAAGCGCGATCACCGTCGTCTGGGCAAAGAGTTGAAACTCTTCCATATTGACGAGGACGTCGGCCAGGGCCTGATTTTGTGGACGCCGAATGGAGCCGTGCTGCGCCAGGAGTTGCAAAATTTCATCAGCGAGGAGTTGCGCAAGCAGGGCTATCATCAGGTGTTCACGCCGCACATCGGCAAGCTGGCGTTGTACAAAACCAGTGGTCACTTCCCCTATTACAAGGAGAGCCAGTTCCCGGCCATCATCGAGCCGGATGCACTGCAGCAGATCGCTCACGAAGGCTGTGGTTGTGCAGAAATGACCGCGCGTCTCGATGCTGTTTCAGCTCAGTTTGCCAATCAGCTTAACGAACGCACCGGGCGTGAAGTTATTGGCCAGGACCGCATCATGGATCCCGAGAAACTGCTGGACGGTTTCCTGCTGAAGCCAATGAACTGCCCGCATCACATCAAGATCTTTGGCAGTCAGCCGCGCAGTTACCGTGACCTTCCCGTGCGCCTTGCCGAGTTCGGCACGGTGTATCGCTGGGAGCAGAGCGGTGAGTTGAATGGTCTGACCCGCGTGCGTGGCTTCACTCAAGATGATGCGCATCTCTTCTGCACTGAAGATCAAGTCGCTGCGGAAGTTCTAGGCTGTCTATCACTCGTGAAGATCGTGCTGACCACGCTTGGTATGACCGACTACCGCGTCCGCGTCGGGCTGCGCGATGCCGACAGCAGCAAGTTCACCGGCAATCCCGAGCAGTGGGACAAGGCCGAAGATGCCTGCCGCAAAGCCGCCGCCACACTCGGCGTGCCCTTTACCGAAGAGCCCGGCGAAGCCGCTTTCTATGGGCCCAAAATCGACTTCGTCATCAAGGATGTCATCGGTCGCGAATGGCAGCTCGGCACCGTGCAGGTCGACTACGTCCTGCCAGTACGCTTTGATCTCAGCTATGTCGGTGCGGACAACAAACCGCATCGCCCGGTGATGATCCACCGCGCGCCCTTTGGCAGCATGGAGCGGTTCTGCGGTGTGCTCATTGAGCACTTTGCCGGTCACTTCCCGACCTGGCTTGCGCCCCAACAGATCCGCATCCTCACCATCAGTGAGAAGGTGGATGCCTTTGCCGATGAAATCTTTGCTCAACTCAAAGCCGCAGGTCTGCGCGTGACGCTGAATAATGATGCCGACAAGATCGGTGCCAAAATCCGCAACGCCCAGCTCGACAAGGTTCCATACATGCTTGTGCTCGGTGAGAAGGAGGCCGCCGCTGGTGGTGTCTCCGTCCGTCATGCCAAGCGCGGTGATCTCGGCGTTCGTCCTATCGCTGATTTCCTTGCTGATGTCACCGCTGAGGTGAGGGAGCGGCAGCTCTGATGGAGCTCCAGCAGCATCGGCGCCGGCTTGGATCTTGCTGATCCCGGTGCGGCGCATTGAGCTAAATCACTTCCCTTTCGACTTCTCATAATCTTCGAGCGTCTTGATTCGATTCCCTGTCAGCGGGTGGGATGAGAGGGCCTCTTCGGCATCGCCCAGATGGTGTTCCGGGTCGATGCGCTGGAGGATGTCAGACAGAGGTTTCGTTCCCCAACCAACTTTGATCATGTAATCTGCGGCACCAAAGTCCGCTTCCTGTTCGAAGCCGCGCGAGTAACCGCTCTGCGCGAGCATGGCGGGCAGGGCGGAACCCATCCCGGCCACGGTGGAGATGTCACCGGTCATCAGTGTCCAGATCAGAAAGACGGCCGAGTTTTGCAGCACGCTGCGCAGGCCATGCTGCTCGCGCACGTGGACGATCTCGTGAGCCAGCACGCCATAGATCTCCTTGTTATTTTTGGCTTTCTCGATGAGTTCATCGGTGATGCAAACGAGTCCGTCAGGCAGGGCAAAGGCATTTGGGAATTTTGCATTAAAGAACTCCAGCCGGTAGTTGTGTTTGCTTCCCGGATCCATGGCGGCGGCCATTTCGAGAAACTTTGCCCCGATCTTCTGGCGCCGTTTCGCTGGCACTTTGCTGTCTTTGAGATCCAGCATCTTGGTGAAGAGATACCGCGCCTGGTCCGTGGTGATCGTGGCGATCTTTGGCGGCAGGCGCAGGGCGACGTGTTTCGCCGCGATGGGCAGACCCCAGATGTAACCGGCGGCCATGAATCCAAGCAGGAATATGACCGCCGCGCTGACCCAGCGCCAGCGTGTCTCCATGAGGTGCACCAGATGCATTCCGGAACTGCGACCCTGTCCACGCTCCCAGTTTGCAAGTGAATCCACATCCGTGATTTCCAAACGCGCGCCATCCGGAAGTGTGAAGTGACGCGCCATCCGGCCCAGTGGATCTGAAAGGGTGCACTCGCTCATCTGAGTCACCCTGCTGATGTCTGCCGAC
>CAJCCF010000614.1 GCA_903960845.1 uncultured Verrucomicrobiota bacterium
CACCATCTTGATCGACACACTTCCGGCCGGTGTGGATGGCGTTTACACAGGCACTGTGGAGCGTGAAGCGGATCTCAATCTCGGACTTGGCGGCCGGATTGATCTAACCATCACCACCACAGGCACTTTCACCGGCACCCTGGCACTGGGAACCATCAAGCACGCATTCACCGGGGCGATGGACATCAGCGTGGACGTGCCACCTGCGCCGCCAGAGGCCACCGTGATCATCAAGCGTGCAGGCACGCTCCTGCCGCTGACGCTTAAATTCACTCTGGATACGGCAGGCAACCGCTTCGCTACCGCCAGCGTCACCGCCGGCTCACATACCGCCATCATTGAAGCCTGGCGTTTGGTTTGGAAAGCCACCGGAATCCCGTTGAATCTGGCCACGCCGCTGCCGAAGCTCTTCACCTTTGCCCTGAAACCACCCGCACTGCCTGCCACCATGCCGCGTGGTGACGGTTATGGCTCCTTCACGTTGGGCAAGGATGGCAAACTCAGCATCACCGGCAAAGTCGCCGATGGTGAAACCTACACGTGCAGCAGTTTTGCCGGGCCACTCGGGGAGATTCCACTTTTCCAGACGCTCTATGTGCCCAATGGCTCACTGCTCGGCAAACTCGACATTGATCTGGCTGATACAGGCAATCTAAATTCCAACATCCTCGGCGGCACGGTCTCATGGATGCGCCCGGCGAATCCGTTAAAAACAGCCCTTGTATATAAAAGTGGTTTCGGACCCGCCACGCTCACCGCCGTTGGCGCTCTGTTCACCCCGCCAGGGGCCGCCCTGATCCTCGGCCTCGTTACGCCGGATGTCGACAAAGCACGCTTCGTCTTCGCCGATGGCGGACTCGGATCCTCAGCCACCAGTCCCAACGTCCTCTTTGACATCGGTGCTGGAAACAAGATCAAGATCCCCACCACAATCGCTGCCAATCCAGCGTTGGTGAAGCTCACCAGCATCTCACTCACCACGGGACTTTTCAGCGGCAGCTTCACGCTGCAGGACAATGATCCGCGCGCCGCTTTTTTTGGGAAAAAGGTAACCCGCACCGCGACCTTCAACGGCATCCTAACCAACGATGGAACGCACCCAATCGGTGCCGGTCACTTCCTACTGTCTGAACTGCCCGGTGATGCCATGCCACCCATCCCGGCAACCACACCCACGACCAGCAAAAAACTGTCCGGCTCGGTGCTGATGGAAAAGAACTAGCCTCTGATAAATTGTTAGGTAGGCGAAGAGGTCATTTTCTGGAATTGCCTGACATCGTTCTTGCGTTGCCGGCGGATCACCTCAAAAAGACGCTTATATTTGGTGTTCTGAAGAAAAGACGGAGAGAGAAATGGGTGATCGTCGAAAATCTCCACCCTTGGGTTAGGCTGTAAACATAAAGTAAAGACGTAACTACAATATACATACGTAAGAAACTTTGCTAGATATTGAAATTGACAAGGCAGGCTGTTTCTAGGACAAGGCAAGGTGAGTTAAGTTGGGGAGTTACGCGATACTTACATGTAGATTCAGAGTTTCACAGATTTAGCCACGCTAAAAGTAGCATGCACAGCAAACGATTCATGGGAGAGAACCAGCATTTGAGAGCCCCGGTCATAGACATGCGTCTTCAAGGAAGGCGCCTGACGGAAAGGCATGTTGAGTTATTCCCCTTGATCACGACAGCAGGCAAAGAGTCACAAAAGAAAAAAACATCATGATGAAAACGAATACCCCGCCCGTAGTTAAAGTGGGCTTTGCAAGAAGGGTCAAACTGGTGCTCCTCGCCATGCTTGGCGGCGTGTCGATGCTTCAAGGGCACAACTTGGACACCACGTCGACCTACGTGAATTTTGCGCAGGACTTTATTAGTACCATGGCCACCCGTCTATCCGTTGGCCAGAACCTCATTCAGGTGGGGGATGAGTTTTGGGTTCTCATGAAGACAACTCCCGGGCCGGGCACTCGCACCGGTGTGGGGGGATACACGACCTTCTATTTGCCTGAGGGATATCAGGTGCTGGATGCGGCCTACGTCAAACTCTCGGCTTTTGACCCGCGCGGGTTTACACCTGTCCCCATGAAGGGCCAGTCCCCCATCGCCATTGGGACGGGCCCGATCGGGGCTGCGGCTGCAGTGGGGTTGACAGGTTTTCACTATCCCTCAGCGAACATTCTCGGAGTCAATGAGGATCCAGTGACCGCGGCAGGGATTTCGCGCGGAACGATTGCCGGCGTTTACGCTGATACAGGCATTTTTTATTCCACGGATGCACGGACTGTTTTCAACAGTTATGGTACTGTTAAACCTCCCGGTATTGGCAGCCTGCCGATGACGAATAATTCTGGTGACTCTGTGGGTGAGTGGTACGGCGCAGGCAAGGTGCCCAATAAACTGGGCGTCATGACGCTCTGGGATTCTTATCAGGAGCGCGCTTTTGGCCGCAAGGATGTGGCTCCGATCATTGATCTTGCGGACGGTCGCGGCAATGCTCCTTGGGGGATGGCAAGTGCGGTGGCGGGACCTCAAAGCGGTTACAAGTGGGCTTTCAATTATCAAACTTATTTAAACACTGTTGGTACAGAAACACAAAAAATTCAGGCAGCGATTGAAGTTGGGCCATGGAATCGAGTGAGTTATCCTGGGTCACAGATCAGCAAGGATC
>CAJCCF010000615.1 GCA_903960845.1 uncultured Verrucomicrobiota bacterium
ATCCAGGTTTATGAAAAAGAAGCAGGGCAGGGTGCCGTGCGGCCATTGCACATCGTGAGCTTTGCCGATGATCTCTCGCCACTGCGACTGGCGCTGGCCCATAAAAAACATTTTCCCTACCTGCGCCACGGTGCGGCAGACACGCTGCTGCATCGCGGTTCATGGTCGTCGCGCTACCGGGCAGGTTTGAGCTGGACGCTGTTTCAGGGCCGGCGGGAAGACATGCTGGTGCAGGCCGCAGGCCCGCCGTCGCTCATTTTTTATGAACCGCTTCCTGATGCAGGCAGTCTGGCTTTCCTCGATGCCCTGCTCAAGCGAGGCGTGCCGGCATCCGTGCCCCTGATCTCGGCCCATCAGGTCTCCAGCATTCAGGACGCCTTGGTTTGATCGAAGCGATCGCGGCCAGTTCACCGCTCATGCATCATCGACACACTCTTCCTTGGCATTGGACCAGCCATGCTTCACAGATGAAGGACGCATGCATGACCTCACCACGACACTTCTGCTCCAGACCGCCATGGTTCTGGCTGCCGCTGTCGCCGGGGTGCTGCTGCATTTGAAATTGCACCCGCTGCGCCAGCATCTCGCGGATGCGCGGGACATCCTGATCGGCATGCCCTGGCTGACTGTTTTGAGCGCGGTGCTGATGCTTCTGGCGGAGGCGGGCGGGGAGCGTTGGGTGAGTCCGGCATGGCCGCTGAACGAACTCTGGTCCTGGCGTGAGATCGCTGGTCCGCTGGCGCTCGGTGCCCTGGCTGAACAGGCCAGAATGTTCCATGGATTGCTGCCTGTCTGGCCGCTGGGGCTGGTTCTGCCCATGATTTTGACGACCCTCACCTGGCGGTTTTTCCGCTTCCCGGGCCGCTATGGTCCGCGGCGGCAGCGGCCTGCGGAGCGCTGGTTGTTGCTCGCCTGCACGTTGATTTCCTGGATGTGGTTGGCCTTGGAAATGATTAACGTCCTGAGTGGTCTGGTGGAGTGGCTGGAGACACTTCGAGTGGCGCTGCGATTCAGTTCGCTGGCGGTGATGATGGCTTTCAGTCAAATCATGCTCCTCCAGTTCATCCTCGCCCGGGAGTCGCCCAAACGTTCCAAAGGCCAACTGGATTTCGGACTCGCTCTCGAGCAAACTTTTGTGCGCTGGCGCAGTCTCGGGGCTCTTGCGGTTCTGGATTTGCTCTTGCTCATGCTTCTGCCGGCAAATGCCGCTCCAGAGGGCGCGGCCCGCTGGCTGCTCTTGGAGGCGGCGCTTCTCTTTGCAGCGGTGCCGCTGGCCGTCGCGCGCAATCCGGGCACGCTTCGGGCTCAGGGGGCCTCTGCCATGCACCTGATTCTGCGCGCCGCGCTGCCGCTGATCGGCGTGACCATCACGACGGTCGTGACGCTGTCACTGGTCCGTTACGCCAGTGCTTTGATCATGGGACTCACCGGGCTGGGCCACTGGCAGGCGCTCGTGCTTCTGCCGGTTCATGCATTGGTGCTTGCGACGGTTCGCAACTGGGTGTTTCTAGCCACTGTGCTGACTCTTCTCCGACATGGTTTTAAATCGTCCTCTTCCGGACGAGCCGCTTGATGTGACATGACTTCCGGACACGCACTTTCCTCCGCCGAGATCGCCAAGCGTGCGAAGTCAAACCTTGCTCTCGCCCTGGCCTGCCTGCCTGAGGCGCGCCGCCGGGACATGATCTCTTTCTATGCCTTTTGCCGCCTCGCCGATGACATCGCGGACTCGGCCACGCTCAGCGAAGAAGAAAAAGAAACCCAGCTGGGCCACTGGAAAAAGTGTGTCCTGTCCAGTGAATCGACGGGCCATGCGGTGCTGGATGAGGTGATCGAGCTGCCTGATAAATACGGCTTTCCGCGGGCCTGGCTCGCTGAGGTCATTGATGGCGTCGCGAGTGACATCAAGCACACACGCTACGAGACCTTTGAGCAGCTGCAGGCCTATTGCTACCAGGTTGCCTCGGTGGTCGGACTGGTCAGCATTCACATCTTTGGTCACAAGAATCCGCAGGCCGCCGAGTATGCCATCCAGCTCGGCTACGCCCTTCAGATGACCAACATCATCCGCGATGTCGGCGAAGATGCCCGCGAGACCGGGCGCATTTATCTGCCGATGGAGGATCTCAAAAAATTCCAGGTCACCGAGGCGGAGATACTCAAGGGGCAATCCAGCGAGCGTTTCACCCGGTTGATGGAGTTTCAATACCGCCGCGCCCGCAGCTTCTATGACGAGGCCGCGAAGCTGCTGCCACCGGAGGATCGTGACACGCTGCTGGCATCTCAGATGATGGGGCAGATTTATTCGGAGATTCTGGAGAAACTTAAGCGCACCCGCTTTCCCGTTTTTGATCATCGCTGCCGCCTTTCCAAACCGCGCAAAGCCTGGATTCTCGGCACCTACCTGATCAGGGGCTGGCTTGCCCGCCAGCGTGCCTGAGACACCGTGATTTCTGTGTTATTCCGATGCTCGATCCGCTCCATCTTCTCAGTGCCTATTGCGATGGCGCCTTTCCCATGGGGGATGAGGATGGCAGCATCTCCTGGTTCCGCCCGCCGTATCGCGGCATCCTCCCTGTGCAGGATTTTCATCTGCCCGCGCGCTTTGAGCGCTACCTGAAACATCATCCCTTCGAGGTCCGCTGGAACACGGCGTTTGGGGATGTCATGCGCGGCTGTGCTGACCGGGAATCGACCTGGATCACCGACACCATTCTCGACAGCTACCAGGAGTTGCACCGGCTCGGCTACGCCCACAGCGCTGAGGTCTGGCGTGAAGGCCGGTTGGTTGGCGGGGTCTATGGTGTCTCCATTGGCGGTGCGTTCTTCGGGGAAAGCATGTTCAGCCGCGAGACACAGGCTTCAAAGGTGGCTCTCACACACCTTCAGTGGCGGCTCAAAGAGCGCGGCTTCATTGTCCATGACACCCAGTGGACCACGCCTCACCTGGCCACGTTTGGCGGACATGAGATCCCCTGTGTTCAATACCTTGAGCTTCTTCAGCGCGCTCTCAGCCTGCCTGTCCGCTTTGATGACCGGCCTCTCGGTGCGCAATTGGTTTTCAGGTGACCGCCTGCGCCAGTCGGCCGCAGCATCCGCATCGAAACATCTCGACAATCCATCACGTTTTCTTTTTCCTCTCACCCGCATGAAACCACTGCCGCTCTTCGCCCTCGCCCTCGTCTCCACCTTTGCCCAAGCCGAAAACTGGCCGAACTGGCGCGGCCCCAATCAGGATGGTTCCAGCCCGGAGAAAAACCTGCCTGCGAAGTTCAGCAAAACTGAAGGCGTGAAGTGGGCGGTCGATGTGCCGGCTGTTTCAGCATCGGTGCCGGTGGTCTGGGGTGACAAGGTCTTCCTCACCGCGCCGATCCCGGACAAGAAGCAGCTCGTGGGCCTTTGCTACGACGTCAAGACCGGAAAGGAACTCTGGCGCAGGGTGGTCTCTGAGGGCGGCCTGCAGTGGGACAATAAAAGCAACCTCGCCAGCCCGTCTCCCGTGACCGATGGCGAGCGCGTCATCTTCCTCTTTGCCGATGCCGTGGCGGCTTCTTTTGATCTCGCGGGCAACCCGCAATGGAAGCGTGATTTCAAGGAAACCCACGGTGCCTTTGCCACCCAGTGGACTTATGGCAGCAGTCCGGCATTGGATGGCGGCAAGCTCTACATCCAGGTCTTGCAGCGCAATGAAACCTTTGAGTTCCAGGGCTTCCCGAAGGGCACCCCCGGAAAGGACATGACCAGCTACATCCTCGCCGTCGATCCCGCCACCGGGAAGGATCTGTGGAAGCATCTGCGCCCGACGCCAGCCGCGGTCGAGTCGCTTGAGGCCTTCAGCTCGCCGGTCTTTGCCACGCATGGCGGCAAGCGGGTGATGCTCATCACGGGTGGCGACACCCTGACGACACATGATGCCGGCACGGGTGATGAACTGGCGCGTCTCACCACCTGGAATCTGGCGGGTGAGGGGTATAACAAGTTCTTCCGCCTCGTGCCGTCGCCAGTCGTCGGAGATGGCATCGCGCTGGTCTGCGCGCCAAAGAACTCACCCGTGTTCGCCATGCCGTTGGACAGCAAGGGCAAGGACATCAAGCCTCTCTGGACCAGCGATCCAAAGATCGTCACCACGGACGTCTCCACGCCCGCTTTTTATGAGGGCAGCTTCTATGTGCTCGACAGCGGGCGCAAGACCGTGAGCCGGGTGGAGCCCAAGACCGGCAAGGTCATCTGGACCGGTCAGACCGGCAGTAAATCCAAGTTTGAAAGCAGCCCGACCGTGGCCGATGGCAAGATCTACATGACCAATTTCTGGGGCGACGTGTATGTTGTCAAAGCCGGCGGTGACAGCTTCGAGCTTCTCAGCATGAACGAGATGGGCAACGGCAGCAAACCCAACGGCGACGCCGCCAGTTGCCGCAGCAGCATCGCCGTCTCCGGAGGTGCCCTCTTTATCCGTACCCAGGACAAGCTGTACTGCGTGGGTCAGTGAGGTCATCTGAGCGCTAGAAAACTCAGCGCGCACGCGTTTGATCTTTCCCTTGCACCGCCATGCGCGTAAAGGGGCTAAGACACCGACCCCCATGCTGGAGAAAAAGATCAGGCTAGAACACTCGCACCGCATCCTATTTACGCGCGAGGTGTTCGCCCCTGCGAACACGACCATCCGGGATCTGCTCCTGCTCGACCATCCGACCAAAGTCCCCCGTGTCCTCATCTTTGCCGATGATCATGTGACCTCGGCGAATCCCCAGCTTTTGGATTCCATCCGCACCTACGCACGTGCTCATGCCGAGGTGCTCGATCTCGCCGGCGAGCCGGTCATCCTGCCCGGCGGCGAACCTTGTAAAAACGACTTCAACCTCGTGCATCAGTGCTGGCAGGCCATCAATGACGCGGCGCTGGACCGGCACA
>CAJCCF010000616.1 GCA_903960845.1 uncultured Verrucomicrobiota bacterium
CTGCGGTGAATATGCCTGCGCTATTCGCGACGAGAGAGCCGGCCAGGTCTGAGAACAAGGCCCCCGCTCCCGATCTCCTGGCCCGGCGCAAGTCTCTGCACGATCAGTTCTGCATGTTGCTTCTCACGCGGCCACCGGTGCAGGGGCAGGTGCTGCAGCAAATCGCACTCAGGCATCTGGTGGATGGGCAACCGACGTCGGCGGAGTTCATCGATTATCTGCGGCGTGGTGTTAAGACTGAATTGGGGTGGTCTTCATCCCTCCCTTCCGAGCAATTGCTGGGCCTGAGCCACTCGGTGCGCCGTGTGCCGGAGCAGTTGCGTCTGGCCCGGCTCATCATCGCGCTCATGGAGGAGGAATCGAAGTCTCTCTCGACGCACCCGGCTCATCGTGTGCCACAGTTGTTGGAGCTAATCGGCGCCGAGATACCAGCGGAAAAGTTTCGTCCGTTATGGGCTCTGTGGGAAAGCCCGATGCTGCTCACGATGGGGACGCATCTACACACGAGCGAACAAAAAGCATGGAACGAGGAACGGCTGCATGTGTTTGAGGAGTACACTGCGCGTGCGCTTGAGGATGAGGCGCTGAGCGCGGCTGTTTTCCCCTACTGGGCAGGTTGGGCGCTGCATCATGCGGATAAAGAACAGGCCGTTCTAAATCGAGCACGGAAGCTTTATCTTCAGAATCCGGATGCTCCGCGCGCACTTGCGCAACTCGTGGAATTGCTGGCGCGTTCGTATGAAAACGACCACCACATTCGCAGCGCCGAGTTGGTGGTCACGCTGCTCGATGAGATGCGACCTCCGCCTGTCACTGGTAGTCATGCGGAGACCCTGAAAAAACTCCTGCGACTGTTGCAGCAAGGTCGCAACGATCAGAGTCATCCGATGCCTTCCATCACCCTCACGCCAAAGGAAACCGAGAGACTAGCCCAACCGCTGGCCGCTGATCTTCAGCGCCGCCGCCTCGCCGTTTATGGGCGCCTGCTAAAGTGGCTTGGTGAGAAAATAGAGCTGCCTGCGGAGGCAGTTTTCACTCAACTCGAGAAAGCGTTGCGCTCCCATCAGGACACGCAGGAGATCGAGCAGCGACTCATCGCCATGGGTCGTGACAAGCGTGGTGTAGTGGAGACGGCTCTGCTCAGCTTTATCAAAAGTGCCAATGGTCGTTACAACCACGAGAAGCAGGGGGCGGCAGGCAAATCACTGATCGAAGGCGGTGAATGGGAACCGGATCTACGACTGCACTGGTTTTCCGCCGCATGGCGTGTCGGACGGCCCTTCCTGGAGGGTGTAAAAGAGACTGATCCTGCCTGGCTCAATGGCTGGCTGGTTCATTTCATGCAGCCAAATCCAGATGCCTCCCCTCCCATCCCGCCGGTCTTGGGACTGGAGTCCGGTCGAAATTATGACATTGGACCGACACTCCTGCTCTTTGAAAAAGATCCGTCTTTGAGACATCGGGACAAGTTATATCTCGAGGTACTGAGGATCTGTATGGACCAGCGGCTCAATTGGAGCATCAATTTCCCTCGCTATCTCGCAGTGCAGGCATGGGTGACGCCGACGACTATCAAAGAGGTTGTGGACGTGATCCGTGCACGCTTGCCGGAGGCTCCCGGCGAGGTCGCGGCGGGTTACTTTGACTGGGTCATTGGCGCTCAATCCCGGGCGGTGCCAAACAAGGTGAGTTTCGCGGCCGACATCGCAGATGTGTTGATCAAGGATTGGCCCAAAGGGATCGAGCTGATTAGGAATGATTTCTCGACGAGGATTGGAAACCTGATGCTCACCTTCAATGGCAAAGGCCGGGGCAATATACTGGAGCCGGTGCCTGGTTTGAATGATTGGTCACAGTGGAACGAATTCACTAATAAAGCGCCTCCAGAGGTGTTTGTGATGAGAGAACGCTGGCACGAGATGCTTGCTCAAGCAGTGAGCAGGGACGAGTTGCTCAAAGCGTTTTTCCTCGATTATGCCAGAGTGTACTTGGAGAAGTCCACCGAGAGTGTTTCTGCAGCAGCTGAAAGGCTCGTGCAGATGGATGGCGGAGAAATCGAGTTCGATAACAAACTGCGTGACTATTTGTCATCACGAGAATGGTGCGCACCGATCAGCCGGCGGATGTCCTGGGGTAGAATGGCGCTGACTTTGCTCAAGTCCGTTCGCAAACCTGGGGCAAAAGCTGTCAGCCAACCCGTCTGGCTGGCCGGCATTCTGGAGTTTGTATCGAAAACCCCACCTGCCAGTGACGGAAGTCTTTTGCCTGAACCAGCCGCTGCCGTGCTCGCCGAGCGGGAGGCTCTGCTCGCGCAGCTTCGAGGTGAGGTGATGAACGATCTTGACATGGCGGTTGAGGCCTTCGCCAGCCACGCGCAGCAGCAGATGATGGCCGGCACCCCGCCCGAAGCCACGCTGGAGCTGGCCCGAAAAATTCTGGCGCGGAACGCGGAACGTCTGGGGCAGCAGATCAACCTTTGGTGCGGGGACATGAGCGTGCGCAATTTCACCGCTGCCGAGCATCATTGGATGCTCCAGGTTCTCGTGCCCCTGGCGGAAGAGTGGCCTGACACAAAAGCGGCCTCTTTCCATTGGCTCTACAGGGCGGCGAACACTTTGACTTTTAAAGCACTGCCTCAAGATGACCTGCCGGAGTCTGATGAGATTCAGTTTTGGTATCAGCGCTTCCTGGCCGTGATCCTGAAACAGCCGGATGGAAGCGCAGCTTCATGCCTGGCCTTGTGCGGACGCCGACTGGGCTGGCAGCCGACCACGCGGGACTGGCTGGTGAAGCAGTTGCTCAACCGGCTAACCTCAGGCCCGATGGCTCCAACGGATATGGCGGCGCTATTCCAAGCGTGGTGGGGCCCTGGCGGCTCCAGCAGTGGAAATGCCTATGCCGCTTCGCCTAATCAAACGAGTGGCGCATACGTGGTTGTCGGAGTGCTCAAAAAATGGCCTGTGGATGCCAAAAAAGAGACTCTTCTCTGGACCGAGGCGCTGGCCCACACATTGGCTCTCACTGATTGGCAACCCTGGTATTCCCATGAGAAAGAGAAGGTGGTGCCGTTGGTGCCTGGGGTGCCGGAAGACGTGTCGGCCCGCTTATTGTCAGGCCAGATTCTTGAAATCCTGACCAAGCGCGGCATTGATTTTCCATGGCTGCAGGGAGCACGCTTGCGCCATCTAAGTCACGCGGGGACCACGGCTGCAGGCCGAATACGCGATCTCGCGACCTTTTTTAAACCACCTCTTCTGACTGCGACAACTGAATGGCTTGAAGCGGTGCTCGCCAGGCCTGTCAAAACTTTGGGGAAAAACGCCCCGCCAAATTTTGGCAGACCTCCAGTCCTCAATCTACAGGTGGAGGAAATCTTTGATGTCGCACGTCTGACACAAACGGCAGTGAGCCAGTTTTGGCTGTCTGCTGAGGCCATTGCGATATTGCGTGAGAAGGTGCCCGATGTGCTGAAGCGGATCGCCCAGATGGCAGAGGAGGCATCACGCCATGAGCCATTCGCGCGCAGCCAGGGAGTCACCGCAGCTCAGGGAGATGCTGCTCGGAAAATGCTCGAAGACTGGTCTCAGAGCGCTGGTTCGATTGTCGGCCGTCCGGTGACTCATCTGGAGCTGGCTTCACGCATCGCCGAAGGATTGCGAATTCAAGAACCCCTGCCGCAACTCGCCGATCTTGTCTGGCGTGTCGTGCGGCAGGAACCAAAGAGTTCTGTCACAGCACTCGAGACATGGGCGCGCCAGATCGGAGAGCAAGGAGTGACCCCAAGCGCTTATCTTCGAGGCATGGAACTGGCCTCAGCGCTGGCTGCACGCTGGTCCGCCGACCTGCCCCCGCCTGATTGGTTGGTCCGATTCATCGCGATGTGGAACTCAGGCCCGCTCGCTGAACCGAAGGACCGGGAGCGGTTCAAGGAGTTGGAAAAGACGTTGCTGCCGCAGTTGGCGGCTGTTTTGGAGAAATACCCGGACTGTCAGGATATTGGCTACTTTCAGGCTGTCCTGAAGGCACATCAATGGGATGATTTTCCGCCTGAAGCAGACACAAAAACGTTGGAGGTCAATCTGGCCAATCTTGCGGTAGCACATCTGCGAGCGGTCCCTGCCCGTGCGGAAAAGATTTCGTTGCCAGGAAAGTCCGCTGAGTTCAGCCGGGTCAGTCAGAGCAGGCCACTTTTTAGCCAAAGAGTGGGAGCTGGAGCTCTGCTCTTTGCCATCGAGCATGCTTTCCATATCGGAAAAGAGGACTGGCTGGAGCATGCCTTGAAAAGTGTCCCGGCCGGGGCTGATGGCATCATGCCCGCTGAACGTGCGCGGAAGCTGAGCGCACTCTACTTCTGCCCCGCCGCCGAGTACGGCAAAGTGGCTGAGAAGTTTGCTGTCGAGCAGTCAAAGAGCAGGGTGGAATCTCACACATGGCGCTGGTTGCTGCGTGTGGCACGGCTGCGCGGACTGGAGATCCCAGTAGCAGACTGGCTGCGCATCACCAAGCTCGCTGAGAGCACTTCTGCCGCCGACGTCACACTGATCACTTATTGGATGTGGCACCTGGCGGAAAATAGCTCCGCGCGCTATGCCCGGAGTTTGCAGGAGATCGCCCTTGCGCTGGTGGGGCCGGACAACCAAGCGGGATCGCTGGAGGCAGCGCTCACCTCCAGGTATCGAGACTGGAGAGATGGAAGCCGGATCAGTTATGCCATGACTGAAGGGCCGGCGTTTGAAGCTGGTTCGTGGGATGTTCTGTGGCATCTGCTAGTCGGCGTCGCTCAAGAGCCCGATCTGCTGCCAGCC
>CAJCCF010000617.1 GCA_903960845.1 uncultured Verrucomicrobiota bacterium
CGAGAAGCGGGTGATGAAGTGCTCTGCGGCCTTGCGCATGACCTCCGAGAGCGACCAGTCCTGCTGCTCGGCGATCACTTTGAGCCGCTGATAAAGTGGGTCGGGGAGCTGGATTTGAGTCCGTGTCATGATGTGTTTTATAGCATCACAAAGGCCTTGCCGTCAAACTGTGGACGGCAGGATGGGGGATTTGACGGGCCCGTTTGGTTGGCTTGCGCAAAGTGCGCATCACGACATCACCGCCGTCCTGCATCGACAGCAGCTTGTGCTTCGATCCAATCAATTTCCACCTTCCGCTGCTGCTTCAAGCGTCAGAGGACAAAAACGAAGCGTTTCAATCACGGCTTGGGCAGTGGCACTTTGGCTTTTGGAGCGGGTTTGGGATCGAGGTTCAGTTTCAAATCTTCCTCGGTGACCACGGACTCCACGCCATTGGCGGGAACGGTTGCTTTCGCGGTCCAAAGGATCGCATTGAGCACCAGCTTCCGTTGATCGTTGTTGGCCCAGCCCTTGTGAAAATGGCCGCCGGTAAAGCCAAAGCCACGACCTCCGCCGGGCCGCTCCGCTGCCCAGGCCACGTGTTGGGGGACCTTGTTTGCCACGGCCTTGCGGACATCGGGGTTTCCTGAACGCACTCCATCAGGACGGCTCATGGTGGAGTCTGGTGGCACTGCGGTTAAGATCGGCTTCACAGACGCCATGCCCTCGCGGAAACGCATGTGGAAATACCACTCGTCTGTGGTTGAAAAGGGATGCACGCCGCTGGTGATCGGGTGCTGGGGCAAGGTGGTGAAGTCCGCCAGCCAGTGAGGATTCACACTCCAAATCGGGTCGCAGTATCCACCCATCCAATCCAGAAACTCAGCCTCGCCCTTGTTCTTGGGCACCTCAGTGGCCCAGTGCAACGCCATAAAACCACAGCCACGGTTCATCTCCGCGGAGAGTTGCTGAAGGTGATCTCCCTGCAACGCCGGATGCATGTTAAACCCATCCGCATAAATCAAAATGGTGTCAGCGGATTTGAGTTCCTCAGCCGCTGGCCATTCCGCATTCAAATGCACCCTCACATCCACCAAATCCGGCACCCCGGCTCGGAGACATTTCGCGAACAACTGGACGCCCGCGTTGTGTTCATGAGCTCCGGGACCGTGGCTCTGCTTTCCAGCAATGAGCACGATGTTCTTTTTCTCAGCGGCATGAGCGGAGAGCTGAACGAACGCCAGTCCGAAGACCATCGAGAGCTTGAACAGGGAGATGCAAAATGAATGATTCATAGTCGTGAGTGTGATGTTTCAGGAGGTTCTGTATTGGTGAGGATGAAGCGGATGTTGGGCTTCGATGCAGCGAAAGTGAGTGCAACAAGCGTGAGTCAGCCTCACACCTTCCAGCCTTCACGGGCTGTTTGGCTGAGGAAGTGACGACGGTTGATCATTAAAAGAGGGCGTTAGCGGGTTTGAGCCAGAGGTTGCGCGCGGGGCGCGGGATTGATGTGATCCTGAAGCAGGTGATCAGTGGCATCACTGCTTGGGCAGTGGCACTTGCGCGGTGGTGCGCAGATACGCGATGAGGTCGCGGACTTCGTCGTCTTTGAGGGTTTTCAGCAGGCCCTCGGGCATCATGGAGATGGGGGATTTCTCGCGGGAGAGGATCTCGGATTTGGTGACGATGCTGTCTTGGCCGACGAGGCGGAGCGTGAGCTGCTGATTGTCTTCAGCGGCGACCGTACCGGAGAGGGTGCGGCCATCGCGAGTGGTGACGATGACGAGTTGATAGCTTTCCTGCATGACCTCGCTGGGGTTGATGATCTGGGCGAGGATGTAGTCGAGGTTGGCGCGATTGGAGCCGGTGAGATCGGGGCCGACAATGCCGCCTGCGCCGTAGAGCATGTGGCAGCCCATGCAGGTGCGTTCGAAGATGGCACGACCGTGACTGGTATTGGCTTTGGCAATCACGGGATCGGTAAGCATGGCTTTATACTTCGCCATCTCGGCCTGCTTATCACTGGCGAGTTGGGTGATGGGACCCCAGAACTCGACGAACGATGGTCCGAGCACGCGGTAGAGTTGGCGGGCGTCAAAGGCAGTGACATCGATCTTCGGAATGGTGTTCTTCTTCAATTCAGCGACGAGGGCGCTCGCGGTGCTGCGACGTGCGGAGAGTGTGGTGACGACCTCGGCTTTCTCGGCAGCGGAAAGCTTGGCGTAGCGCTGGATCAAGGTCGGCGCGATCTGCGGAGCATCGAACGAAGCGAGTGCGCGGATGGCATCGCG
>CAJCCF010000618.1 GCA_903960845.1 uncultured Verrucomicrobiota bacterium
ATCTGATGCAGTGTTAATTCATGCATGTTCTTCCCATGCTGGTATGCTCGGTGCCAGTCAACAATCGCACTCAGAGCGTCTTCCAGATGCCATCTCGGATACCAGTCCAGGCGTGCTTTAGCCTTTGAACAATTCAGCTTTAGATGATGCGCCTCGTGTGGATGACTCTTCTCATCTAGTACCCAACTTGCACCTTCTCCCCACATGTCAATCAGTCGCTCGGTGATCCACAATACCGGTTTGGCATCTTCATCGCTCGGGCCAAAGTTCCATCCTTCCGCATAACTAGTGCCTTCTTTATAGAGCCTTTCCGCCAGTAGCAGGTAGCCGCTCAAAGGTTCCAAAACATGTTGCCACGGTCGGATAGCGCGGGGGTTACGAATATTTACTGGGTTGCCATGAGTTAGGGCATTCATTATATCTGGAATCAGTCTGTCTTCTGCCCAGTCGCCCCCGCCGATCACATTACCCGCCCTTGCGGTAGCTAAGGCTATGCCGTGATTTGCATAATCCATCGGATTGAAGTAAGAGCTTCGGTAGGCAGATGTGATCAGTTCAGCACAGCCCTTGCTGCTGCTGTAAGGGTCATGCCCACCCATCGGTTCATTCTCGCGATAGCCCCATAACCATTCATGATTCTCATAGCATTTGTCGCTTGTTACATTTACGATTGCACGAACGCTACCAGCCAGTCTCGAAGCTTCAAGCAGGTGGACCGTGCCCATTAGGTTTGTAGAGTAGGTCTCGATTGGATTGACGTAGGAATAGCGTACTAAAGGCTGTGCAGCCATATGGATGACGATCTCAGGCTGATATTTCAGGAATGCAGATGATAGTGAAGAGAAGTCACGTATATCCCCCACGAGACTGGTCATTTCTTCAGCAGCGTTTGTTGCGACAAATAAACTTGGATTGGTGGGTGGCGCGAGTGCGTAGCCGACCACTTGCGCACCCATGGATTGTAACCATAGAGAGAGCCAGCTTCCTTTGAAGCCGGTATGGCCGGTCAGGAAGACACGCTTTCCCTTCCAAAATAATGGATTCACGGCCACACTTTCCATGGCGCCTTGCCAGATTTCCATAACTCTTCGAGATATATCTTGTCTCGTAGTGTGTCCACCGGCTGCCAGAAACCATAATGATGAAATGCCGCCAAATTTCCTTCTTCTGCTAAACGCTGCAATGGGTCTTGCTCCCAAATAGTTTGGTCATCTGTGATGTAATCAATGACCTCTGGTGACAGCACAAAAAAACCACCATTGATCACGGCACCATCCCCCTCTGGTTTTTCTTGGAAAGCATGAACCTTATTGCTTTCTATTTTCAATGCGCCAAAGCGCCCGGGAGGGATGGTTGCGGTCAGAGTTGCCTTGACGTTTTGAGCTTCATGAAACTCAATCAGTTTGGTGATGTCGATATTACTTATTCCATCGCCGTAGGTAAGACAAAAAGATTTTTCATCCTTGACGTAATTGGATACTCGTTTTAAGCGACCGCCGGTCATGGTTTCATCACCTGTATCCACCAGCGTC
>CAJCCF010000619.1 GCA_903960845.1 uncultured Verrucomicrobiota bacterium
AGGAAAAAGATCTCTGCCTTCGATTGATTGATGCAGGCTACCTCATCATGGCCATGCCGGGAGTGCACGTCTGGCATGACAAGACCAGCGTGGCTCGTGACTTTGCCGCCCAACACCGCTCTGTCGTTTGCAATGACCTGGTGATGACGGTGCGGCGCACGCCAGCCTGGTTGCTTCCCCTTTTCCTTCCCGGCAGATGCTGGCGGCATTTTTCCCATGCCTGGCAGCACGGGATGATGGATGCATTCCTGCAGGGCATGAGCATGTTTCTTCAAGCGCTGCCAGCGGCCCTCCGCACTCGCAAGGCCGTGAGCGCCAGAGCACTCTGGGCCTTCATCAAGCTTTCCCACGGGGCGCAAGCCTTGGCACCGCCCCCATCCCCCAACCCTGCCGCCTGATGAAGCTTGAATCACTATTGCTTGTCATGCCAAGAGGCCTGCTCAGCCGGATCAGATTGTTCTGTTTCCGGATATTCGGCATGAAGCAGGGACGGCGCAATCGCATGGAAGGAGGCGGCCGCTGCCGCCGCGTCTCACAGATTGAAATCGGCAGTTTCAATGCCTTCACCCAGGGCTGCTGGCTCTGGCCTGAAAACACGGACCACGACGACATCCGCATCCGCATCGGCAACAACAATTACTTCAACCGCAACGTGATGCTGGACGCCTGCGGCCTGATCGAAATCGGCGACGACAACATGTTCGGCCCCGACATTTACATGACCGACAGCAATCACACTTTTGGGCCCGGCCTTTCTCCCGGCAGCCAGCCCATGCAAAAAGGGCGCATCAAAATCGGCAATCGCTGCTGGATCGGTGCCAAGGCAATCATCCTCAAAGATGTGGAGCTTGGTGATGGCTGCGTCGTGGCAGCAGGGGCTGTTGTCACCAGGAGTTTTCCTTCCGGATCAGTGATCGCCGGCGTGCCGGCGCGCCTGCTGCCAAACAAACACACTTCTGACTGAACATGCGCAGCCTTCACTACCTTCGCCTGTGCGCAATCAAGTCGATTTTGAATCGGGGCTTCCACTGCCCTTCCTGTGGTGGAAAAGGTGGTCCTGCAATCGATCGCAAGTGGTTGGTGACTTCTTTCCGCCGCTGCAACGACTGTGCCCTGCTCTTCAGGACACCAACAACCACAGAGGAGGAGAACGAGAAGTTTTATCAAAGCGATTACGAAGAGAGCACCACCACGGATTTACCTTCAAACGCCGAACTGGAAGCCTTGAAAAAGGAAAACTTCGCGAGTCTAAGCACAAGCTATCTTGGCTATATCGAAGTGATCCGCGCTCTCGGCGGTAAACCCGGAGGAAGGGTGGTCGATTTCGGCTGCTCCTGGGGTTATGGCAGCCATCAGCTTCAACAAGCCGGATTTTCGGTGGAGGCTTTTGAGATTTCCAAACCGCGTGCAACCTACGCACGCGAAAAACTCAACATCGCCACCGTTGACCAGGCCGATATCCGCCCGGAGTCCTGCGATGTGTTCCTCTCGGGTCATGTGATCGAACATGTGCCCTCCGTGGAGAACATGATCGCACTTGGAGAGCGGGCATTGCGCCCGGGCGGGCTGTTCATCGCCTTCACACCCAACGGCTCACTTGCCCTCAGGGCCAGGAATCCCAAAGGCTGGCATCAAAGCTGGGGCGGAGTACATCCGCAACTGATCGATGACGTCTTTACTCAGCGCATGAGTGACCGGCGCGCTTTCATTGCGGCCACCTATCCCTACCCCATGGAAGCGCTGCGAGCCTGGGACGGCAGTCCGAGGCTGCTGCCGATGGAAGGGCATGAACTCATGATCGCTTTCCGCAAACCCAATGTTTAAGGGCGGTAACCAATGACATCCGCCAAACCACAAATTCTGCTGGCGCATCCGGGCACTCAATATGCTCCACATCTGGCTCGTGAACTGAGTTCTCGTGGAATGCTGCATCGCTTTTGGACAGGGTTCGCTCTCGCTGAACATGGCTGGACCGGGCGATTGTTGAAATACTGCCCTACCAGCATCCGGCAACGTCTCGGCAAACGCATGATGGAGATCTCCAGCGCAAAGCTCTGCACCCTTCCACTCCTGGACTGGCGTGCACGCAAAGCTGCCCGTGCCGTGGGAGAGGAGGCTGCCTTCTTTGAGCGTAATCGCCGGTTTCAGGAGACCATTCCAGATCGCGAAATCCTCGCAGCGAATGTGGTGATTGGGTTTGATACCTCGGCCTGGTTGCTGGGGCGGCGGGCCAAGCTATTGAAACGGATTTTTATCCTCGATCAAAGCATCGGGCATCCCGCCGTGAAGGAGCGCATCTTTGAAAACCTGCGCCAGCGTTTCCCCGAATGGAGCACCTCCGCTCCGAAGAAATCTGCTGAGATCGTGGCGGTTGAGCGTGAGGAGCATGCACTGGCAGATGTGATCGTGGTACCCAGTGATTTTGTGAAGCAGACACTGGTGGAGGAGGGCGTCGATGAATCCAAGATCCGCATCATCCCCTTCGGCACTGACCTAGCTTTGTTTAATCCGCCTGAAAAGCGTGATGGAAAACCAGTGGTCTTTCTGTTTGTCGGAGGGCTGACCGCAAGAAAGGGCGTGCCCGTTCTGCTGGCAGCCTGGCGCCAGCTAGCATTGCCTGACGCGGAGCTTTGGCTGGCTGGACCGGGCAGCATTCCGACCAGCGAAACAGCAACCATGCCACCGACCGTCAAGGTGCTGGGTCCCAAAAACCGACAGGAGGTGGCG
>CAJCCF010000620.1 GCA_903960845.1 uncultured Verrucomicrobiota bacterium
GAGATGTTCGCCAGCGAGAAGGAGTTTCCGAATCTTGCGAACCCGATGCAGATGAGCTTCGACAACAAGGGCCGCCTTTGGGTCGCCACCATGCCGACCTATCCGCATTACCGCCCGGGTGATGCCATGCCGGATGACAAGCTTCTCATTTATGAAGACACAAATGGCGACGGCAAGGCCGACAAGGAAACCGTCTTTGCCGACAAGCTGCATCTGCCCATCGGTTTCGAGTTCGCGCCGGAAGGGGTGTATGTCACGCAGGAGCCGAATCTGGTGCTCATTCGCGACACGAACGGCGACGACAAGGCTGACAGCATGGAGATCGTGCTCGGTGGCTTTGACACGCATGACACGCATCACGCCATCAGCGCCTTCACCGCCGATCCAAGCGGTGCCTTCATGCTGTGCGAAGGCGTGTTCCTTCACTCGAACATCGAGACGCCTTACGGCCCCGTGCGCTGCGTCGACGGCGGTTTCTATCGCTACAGCCCGCAGCGCGGCCAGCTTGAGCGCACCATTCAGATGAACATCCCAAATCCATGGGGCTTTGTGTTTGACCAGTGGGGTCAGGATTTCCTTCTGCACACCTCCGGCACCACCATGAACTGGGCGCTGCCTGTCGAGGTCAAACCCGCCTTCGGAAGCAAGACGCCTTCAGCCGCTGATCTCGTGCCGAAAGGCCACAATGTGCGCCCAACCAGCGGACTTGAAATTGTTTCATCACGCCATTTCCCTGACGAAGTGCAGGGCGACCTCATCTACTGCAACGCCATCGGTTTCCTCGGCATCAAACAGGTCAAAATCGAAGACGAAGGCACTGGCTGGAAGACCGCGCACCGCCACGATCTGCTGAAAAGCACGGATGGTAATTTCCGTCCCGTCGATCTCGAATTCGCACCCGATGGCAGCCTTTATGTCATCGACTGGCACAACGTGCTGATCGGTCACATGCAGCACAATGCCCGTGATCCGCTGCGCGACCACGTGCATGGCCGCATCTACCGCATCACCTATCCGGGTCGCCCGCTCGTGAAGCCTGCTCAAGTCGCCGGAGCGCCCGTGGCCGCGCTTTTGGAAAATCTCAAGGCACCGGAGCTGCGTCAACGCTACCGCACCCGCCGCGAGCTGCGTGGCCGCGATGCCGGGGAGGTGCTCCCTGCCGTCAAAGCCTGGGCTGCCGAACAAAAAGATACGCATGCAAAACTCGAGGCACTCTGGACCACCTGGAGCCTCAATCAGGCTGATGAAGGCCTGCTGCGCGAAATGCTCGCTTCCGGCGATTTCCACGCCCGCGCCGCCGCCGTGCGTGTGCTGCGGTACAACACGCACCGCATCGCTGATCACGTCGCCCTGCTCGAAAAAGCCGCAGCCGATGAACACGGTCGTGTGCGCCTGGAAGCCATCGTCGCCGCTTCCTGGCTGCCGAACATTCCTGCTGCGAAAAACATCGTCGCCATCGCGTCAAAGCTTCCGCTCGATGACTGGAGCAAAGCCGCCGCCAAAACGGCCGCCGACCGCCTCGCAGGCATCGCTGAAATCGTCAGACCTGAATACAAGGTCGTCCCGCCGCCCGCTTATCTCAGTACAGCAGCGAAGGCGCAGTTCACTGCCGGACAGGAAGTGTATTTCCGTGAAGGTCACTGCGTCACCTGCCATCAGCCGAACGGTGCCGGGCTCGATCCCGCCTTCCCGAGCATCGCGAACAGCCCATGGGTCACCACCGACCGCGACCGCCTCATCAAGATCGCCATGTATGGACTCATGGGCCCCATCAAGGTTGGCGATAAGGATTACAACGGCCAGGTCCCCATGACGCCCTTTGGCGGCATGCTCAAAGACGAGGAAATCGCCAATGTTCTCACCTTCGTCCGCAACAACTTCGGCAACAAAGCAGAGCCCGTGAGCCCCGCTGACGTCAAAGCTGTCCGCGCCGCCAATGCCGGGCGCATGATGCTCTTCACCACGGATGAACTGCTCAAGCTGCATCCGATGAAGTAGCTCGGCAGCCTGGCAAACCGGAACCTCTGAACGCTTTTCCTCACCTCATGAAATTTCTGCTCACCTTGTTCCTTTTTGCCCTCAGTGGCCCGCTTCCCGCGGCTCCGCCGAACATCGTCGTGATGCTTGTCGATGACATGGGCGTGATGGACACGTCGCTGCCCTTTCTCACCGGAGCAGACGGCAAGCCGAAGCGTTACCCACTGAACGATTTCTATCGCACACCCAACATGGAGCGGCTCGCCGCGCGCGGCATCCGCTTCAACAACTTTTGTGCCATGAGCGTGTGCTCACCCACGCGCATTTCGATCATGACCGGGCAGAATGCCGCGCGCCACCGCACCACAAACTGGATCAATCCCGACAATGACAACGCTGGCCCGCAAGGCCCGGCGGAGTGGAATTGGAAAGGTCTCAAAAAGGGTGATGTGACGCTGCCAGGTCTCATGCAGGCAAACGGCTACCGCACCATCCATGTTGGCAAAGGCCACTTCGCACCGCGTGCGTTTGAAGCTGCCAATCCGCAAACCATCGGCTTTGACATCAATGTCGCGGGTGGATCCATTGGTGCGCCGGGCAGCTACTACGGTCTGAAAAACTTTGGCGGCATCCCTGAAAATGCGAAGGGTAAAAAGGCCAGGAAGCCCGGTGCCGCTGTGCCTGGA
>CAJCCF010000621.1 GCA_903960845.1 uncultured Verrucomicrobiota bacterium
ATGATGCGATCCAGTTGGCCAATGCGGAGCGGCGTCCAGTGGATTTGCCAGACTGGGGCGGCGTGACGTTCGGCGCTGGCGGTGCGAGCACTTGGAGAAAGGCGGGCGTGACTGGTGCGCCAGGGCTCGAGGTGTTGCCGCGCTCGAGGATGAATGTCTCGGGGGCTTTCGCGCCAGCTTCCGTCACTGCAAGCGCAGCACCGGCGGACGTAACGGCTTTCTCGATGTCTCGCAGCTCAGCTCTGAGCTTCATGTAGCGACCATACACCTTGGGACCGAGCAACTCCGCGCCCTCTTTGCGAATGATGCCTGGGATCTGCTTCGGCGGCGTCTTTTCGCGCTTTGTGAGTAGTCGAAAGTGCTCTTCGATCTCGCCCGCTTCGATCTCGAGTTCCTTCTGCTTGGTCTCGCGTTTGGTCTGCGCATCGTCCACTGCTCCAGCCAGTTTCGGCAGCGGGACCTCATCCGTGGGGCCGCCATTGCGGTAATGGTTCACGTTATGGAAGAATGACAGCAGTGAGTAGTAGTCGCGCTGGGCGATGGGATCGATTTTATGATCGTGGCAGCGCGCGCAATCGACGGTGAGCCCTAGAAACACCTGTCCGGTGGTCGCGACGATGTCATCAAGCATGTCATAACGCGCGAGTTCCCTGTCTGCCGGATCAGCATCCCAGATGCCGAGCCGGTAGTAGCCTGTGGCGATGATGCTGTCGGCTGTGACCTCGGCAAATTCATCACCTGCAAGCTGCTCGCGGATGAATTGGTCGTATGGCTTGTCGTCATTGAAGGCGCGGATGACATAGTCGCGATAGCGCCAGGCATTCGGTTTCGCGTGATCTGTCTCGTAACTGTTCGTCTCCGCAAAGCGCACGAGATCCAGCCAATGCCGCCCCCACTGCTCGCCATAGCGTGGAGACTTCAGCAACTGTTCAATGAGGTTTTCCCAAGCCTTCGGTGAAGTATCGGCAACGAATGCCTCCGTTGCTTGCGGTGTCGGTGGCAGGCCGGTGAGATCGTAGTGCACGCGGCGAACGAGAGCGCGTTTGTCAGCCGCTGGATTGGGATTGAGGCCTTTCGCTTCGAGGTTCGCGATGATGAAGGCGTCGATGGGATTCGCGACCTGTGCGCTTGCTTTGACAGCAGGTGGAGTCGGCTTCTTCAACGGCTGGAAGGCCCAGTGGGCACGATCTTTATCCGTGATCTTAAACTCGCGCCGCAGGGCAGTGGGTGGCGCATCGCCAGCTGGCCAGGGAGCGCCCATTTTCACCCAAGTCGTCATGTCAGCGATCTCGGCATCGCTGAGCTTCTTCTTCGGCGGCATCTCAAGGTCTTTGTCCGACCAGCGCACCGCTTGGATGAGCAAACTTGCGTCTGCATCCCCAGCAATGATGGCGGGACCTGTATCGCCGCCTTTCAGGATGCTCGCGTGACTGTCGAGCAAAAGGCCGCCTTTGACCTTGTCCGCGCTCACGCTGTGGCAGTCGTAGCACCGCTCCGCCAGCACAGGACGGATGCGTTTTTCGAAGAACTCAACATCTGCCGCGGAAGGCTCTGCGGCATCAAGACATGAGCCTGTGAGCGTGACGCAGACGAATAGGCCAAATCGAGCACGCATGGTTTGTGCCTACTTCTTGTCACCGAGGACTTCGACCACCGTAGTCGAGTTGCCGAACTTGGTGAAGTCTTTCCACGTCCAAACGACCTTCTTATCCGGTGTGACTTCGATGATTTGTGGATTGTTCGGTCCACCGTGGCAGTTGCCGATGATGGTGTTGCCATTCGGCAGCCGCGCGACTCTGGTGACCCATGCAAGTGTGATTCCAGGCAGGTCATTCTGCTCGATCTTCCAGATGATCTCTTTCGCGGGTGTTACTTCGAGAATGCTGTGACCATTGCCCGCACCGATGAGCGTGTTGCCGTTCTCCAGACGCGTGGCGCTGAACACGGAGTTACCAAAGGCCTCGGGTCCGTGCCCGCCCTTCTTCTCCTTGCCAAACATCGGCACCTCGAACTCCCACACGACCTTTCCAGTCGGTTCATACTCGCGGACGAAGCCGTCTTTCTCATGCGCGACGAGGTAGTTGCCACTCGCAAGCTTGCGCACCAGCCGTGTGTCGCTGTGGGCATTGGATTTGGCCACCTTGAGCTTCATCTCGTGCTTCACCGTGCCGTCCTTATCCACTTCAATGATCCGCGACGGCCCCGACTCGGCGATCATCGTGAGTCCGCTATCGAGGCGCTGA
>CAJCCF010000622.1 GCA_903960845.1 uncultured Verrucomicrobiota bacterium
GCAGATTCTCCATCACCGCCCGTCCCACACTGCCAGCTCGCTCAGTGGCACCAATGAGCGCGACTGAACGCGGCTCAAACAAGGATTGCAACTGCGAAGGTCCGGTGGGCAGTGTGCAAACAGCAAGCGGGGGGCTGGACATAACTGAGATCTCGTATGGGACGGCCGTTCTCTCCACTTCTGATTCGCGATTTCGTCTCGGCAATTATTTGGCGAGTGCCAGCGCCACACTAGGCTTGGGAGCCTGAGCGATTTTCTTTTGCCAGACGATACCCTGCTGGTCATTGAGCACGGAGACGGTGAAGTTTTTTAATTGATCGTTGCGCTTTTCGTTATCCGTCCGGTTCCAAATCATAATTTTGTCCAGTGGCAGTTCCCGTCCGAGGTCGAGTTGCCAGAGGGGGTCCTTGTCATTGAAGTGCGTGATGGTGATGCTGCCACTCTTTGGGTCTCCATCCGTGTTGTTATCGATGGCGCGATCGGCGGTGCTGTCCGAATGGACGCTGCTTTGAGTGGCGGTGCCTTGACTGGCAATATTACGTGCACCACTGAAAACCTGCATTTCAGCCAGGCTGATGATCCCCTTCCCTTGCATCGAAACGCGCACATAGCGCCCCTTGAGGCTTTGGTTTTCAACTGAAGCGGTGGTTTTTGGCACCTTGGGTGCAATGACCGGTGTTGATTCAGTTTTCTTCGCGCCACCCGCACCAGGAATGAGGCGGAAGAACCATAGCAGGGCAGCAAGCGCGAGCAGGTTCAGCACAATAGCGAGGATGACTTTCCCGTTCAGGCCGCGCTTGTTAGCAGCAATCGCGGTTTTAGGCACCGCAGAGGTTGTTTTGCGATCTGATGGCGGTCCTGCCGCGGGTGGGGCGGCAGAAGACGTCGCCGGGCGCGGCATGGCATGGCGAGGAGCTACCGGTCGAGGAATTGAGCGTGTGGCGGGTCCGGGGACCAACGGGCCGGTAGCAGAACCAGGAGCCATTTCAGGAACTGGTTGCGGCTGATATACAAAGTCATTTTGCATGCTCCGCATTAACGCATCCAAAGCATGTGCCACCGATGGCGGGCGCTGCTCCGGCGCCGGATTGAGCAGCCAGGCCAGCCAGTCGATGAAAGTCTGGTCGATATCCGGGCGCATGAGAGTGAGCGACCCGCGCAGGTCAAAAGTTCTCAGGTCAGTCAGGATTTCTTCAGGTGTATTGCCCTGGGCGGGTGCCGCACCGGTAGCCAGAAAAAACAGGCTCGCTGCTGATGTGAAGAGATCGCTTTGCGAAGAAATGGGTGCGCCATGGTGCACCTCTGGAGCGCGGAACCAGAACGTCTCAGGAGAAGATTGTGCACGAGCCTGAGACAACCCCCAATCCTGCACCTGAAGGAAAAGTCCGCCGCAGGGATGATTGGCAATGATCAGATTGCTCGGCTTCAAATCACCATGCGGCTGATGTTGATGTTCGCCAATCAGAAGCGCATGCATCAACTGCACCGCCAGCGCCCGGACATCACTGGCGGTGATTCTTTTCACTTGTGGCAGTGCCCGCCCGCTGATCCCTGGCATGAATTCATAGACCAGCACAAACTCATCTTCCGCAGGCAATAGGGTGATCAACCCGGCAATCTGCGGGTGCCTGACCTGCATCAGGGATGGAGCCAGCATCTGCAACCTCTCAAGATCCAGCGGATGCGGGGTCTCATGTTCGGCGAGAAGAACCTTAATCAGCACCTTGCGACCTGTGGCAGTTTCCACACCACGGTAAACTTTCGCCGAGGGGCCCACGGCGAGAAGTTTTTCCGGCTGAAAATAATCAGAATGCATAACGATTCAATGAATCAGCGGGGAACACGAAGACATGCAAGGAAAGACTGCGATTGAATTGAATGCCGATCCGTTTTTTTTGTAGATCTTCACATCCACGATTTCACCTTCAACACTTTTAACCACGAACAGGAATCCATGACTAACAGCTCAGGGCTTCCCCAGCACCTGTTGAATCAGATCATAGGATTCAAAGCGCACATTGTCGGGAAAATCATGATCACTTTCGGGATGACGTATGGTTAAATGATTTGCCGCATTAAGCAGGGCAAAGACAGGACGGGCAGCGGCGGCGATGCGATCGACGCTATCCCATTTGAAATTGGCATCTTTCATCGGCGCATTGACAAAAACGCGTCGAGGCGCCAGCGCCGCGATCAGTTCGTAGTAGTCAAAAGGGACATCCTGCGGATGACCGAGGTAATTACCCATCTTGAGGATGTAGCGCTCCTGCACCCAGCCTTTGATGTTGCCGTCATAGTAATCGAGAACTGAATCGAAGCCGCAGCTTGAGACGATAACTTTTAACCGGGTATCAAGAACGGCCGTGAAGATACTGTTATGCCCGCCAAGAGAGTGACCGATGGTGGCGAATCCCACTTGTTTGTTTACAAACGGAAGTGTCTCCAGGAGATCAAGTCCGCGAATATTGTCCCAGATGGCTTTCATGGTGCCACTGGTGAAGCCCAGAGCCTTGAGATCAGGCTGATACTTGGCCAGCAAGGGATAGCTTGGTGAAAGAGTGACGTATCCACGCTCGGTCAATTCGGATGCATACTGGCGATGCGGTTTGCCGCCGAGTCCGACGACGACTTTGTGACCGATGGAATTTTCCGTGGGGTGCAGACAGAGGACTGCCGGGACAGGTCTGCCGCTGAGGGCTGTTTTGGGAATGCATAAGTAAGCCGGTACGCGACCGCCGGGTGACGATTGGTAACTAATCAAGCGGCGGATGTAGCTGCCACAGTCAGTCTCCTCCTCAATCCGCATGTCGAGCGGACAACGCTGATCGGCTCCAGGCAGAGGTCCGGTCATGCTTAAAAAGCCGGCGAGGGCTTCCTGGCGGCGCATTTCCCATTCGGCAGGTGCGGACGCGATTTTTATGGCACCGGAATGATCGTGATATTCCAATAAATTGGAGCGACTGAGCCCCCTAATCGGAGGAATTCCAGCAAAGGCGGTTCCAAAAGACAAAGGCAGAATGGTCAAAAGAGACAGATAACGCATAAAACTTCTACGCCGCAGACGCGGTGCCTCGATCAAATAGCGCAGTTGCTTCGCGGATGCGTCAGCAAAAAACGCTGGCTACCGTCCTTGTCCCGCCTAGCCTCGGCTTCCGAACATGCCCAGTGACTTTGATATCCAATACGCCATTGAGAACACACAAGTGATCCACGAACCGGATCGCCGTATCGACACCTTTGGCAGCACACAGTTTGAGTTCCAGCTTGTGACCGAACTCATGGATAAGATCAACACCACCCGCATACGTGTGGGTCAGATCACCGCCCAAAAACCACTGATTCTTCGTCCGGATCCCGCCTCAGTTGCTGATTTTGACTTCGAGGGCTTTGGGCCTCAAGGCCATGCTTTTGGCAGCTTCCTGCGTGAGAACCTGCATAAACTGGCCATTCTGAAATACGGCTTCAGCTTCAAGGTGGGTGACATGCAGGAAGAGATCATCCACGAACCCATCAATCAAGTTTGTGACAAGCTGCTGGATGCCATACGTGTTTCCGGGAATCCGATGCGTGCCGTGATCACCGGCGTGGATGAAACCTGGGAAATCAGCCTGTTAAAATTCACCGTTGAGATGATTGAAAAATCACAGAAAATCAATCTTTTCGACTTTAAGAGGCGGGGTCTGCTGGAGTGAGCCGAAGAGGATGAAAGCACCGACTTCCATATTTGTGCCAGCCGGCGGCGGATTAACCTTTCAGCTCTACTGAAATGGCCCAAACGCAACTTAAACTCCTGCTCTTCCTGGTCACTCTGAGCATCACTCTCGGATGCATGGCCACGGCGTATTATTTTTACACCAAGGTGCTGACGCCAGAAAAACTCATTCAGGCCGAGATGGCCGGGATGAAAAAAATCGACATGCCACGCTTCGATCCCGGGTCAAAGCGCTTTGATGTGGCGATCGCTCAGATTAAGGAGAACAAGATTCATGAAGGCCGGGAACTCCTCTACAAGATGCTTCAGCAGTTCCCTGATTCCGCTACCTGCACGGAAGCCAAACGGATTATTGGCGAGATCAATCTTGATGAGATTTACTCGTTAAAAAATAAAATCGGCAAGCGAGACTACATTGTTCAACCGGGTGATTCATTGGCACTCATTGCCACCAGGCAGGGTACAAACATGGACATGCTCGTTCGCTTGAATGGACTGATGGGAAACACATTGCAGCCGGGCGACCATCTCACCATTCAGCCACTCGATTTTTCGGTCGTTGTGGACATCTCTGAAAAGACCGTCACACTTCGTCGCAAAGCCGGTGAGAAGGAATACTTTTTCAAGGAGTATCTAGCCGAAAGCATCCGGCTGCCGCCCGGGGTGAAAGCCCCTGCGGAAATGGAGATCAAGGGCAAGTCTGCAGTAGCCGAAGGCAAATCCATTCTCTCGAACGACCCGCGCTACATCAATGCCGAGAAATGGCTTCCCGGGAGCCGCGCTGGAGTCGCCCTTCGCACCACGCCCCCAGCCGTGGCCAAAGAACAGCCCGTCATCGAAGCTGCCACACCGCCACCTGCAGACAGCCTGGCTGAGGCAGCAGCCCCTGAATCCGGCATCTTTCTGGCCCGCTCAGATCTTGAGGAATTGTTTGCGCTCGTCCGCAATGGATCAAAACTCTACATTGTCCGC
>CAJCCF010000623.1 GCA_903960845.1 uncultured Verrucomicrobiota bacterium
CGCCGAAGACGTCACGGAAGATGTCGAATGGATCGTGGAAACCTCCGCCACTGCTGCCGCTGCCACCATTGGCAAAAGCTCCGTGACCATAGCGGTCATAGGCAGCGCGCTTTTGGTCGTCGCTCAGGATGTCATAAGCCTCACCGACTTCTTTGAATTTGTCCTCGGAGGTTTTGTCGCCGGGATTTTTATCGGGATGAAATTTAACCGCGAGCTTGCGGTAGGCCTTTTTGAGTTCATCGGCACTGACATCGCGGGAGACGCCAAGGACTTCATAATAATCGCGTTTATCAGCCATCTGAGGAAATAAAAAGTGGGAAGCTAAGGTGAAAATCAGGCGGCTGTTTCAGCGGTCGCCGGCGCGTGGGAGGAGACGACGACACTGGCGGCTCGAAGGAGGCGATCCTTGAGCTTGTAGCCGCGGCGGGAGACGCGAAGGATGGTGCCTTCAGGCAGGTCGGTGCGCACTTCCTGGGAAAGTGCTTCGTGGAGATTGGGATCGAAAGGTTTGCCGAGGGCTTCGATTTCCATCACGCCCATATCGCGGAGGAAATCGGCGATCTGGCGTTGAACCATGCTCATGCCCATGAAGATCATGGACTTTTCGGATTCGGCACGGGCGGCCTCAAGGCCCATCTCGAAATTGTCGAGGATGGGGAACAGGCTGCGCATGAGGTCGGCGTTGGCGTAGGCCCGGGCCTCCTGGGATTCGCGGGTGGCACGCTTGCGGAAGTTATCGAGTTCGGCGGCGTTCCGGTAGGCGAGATCTTTCCACTGGGTGACCTCAGCCAGGGCTGCTTCGAGTGGGTCAAGCGCGGTAGTTTCCGCCACCGATGCGGCGTCGACTTCTTCGGCTGGGATATCGTTAGGCTCGTTCATGGTCGTTGGGGGGGGGAATGAGGGGAGCGAGTATGCCGCCATCTGCCGGGCAATCAAGTGGTGTGAATGCGTTCAGAGGAAACGCCGGCGGATGGCTGGGAGAAGTGCTGATGCATTGAGGCCTCTCCGGTGCCTTTTTCCAACTCTGGCGTGGTGGCCAATGGGGGCTGACTTGTCCAAGTGTGATCAATGAGACCGCACGGAAACATTGGCAGAGAGGCAAAAGGTCGGGGCCGGAATGATCAGTGAGCCCGAATCACCGCTCGACTCTTTGCGGCGGTGATTAAGGCTGTTTCAGCGCTTCGACAATGGCGCGCACATTGTGGGCGAACATGGTCTCGAAGGTGTGGGCTTCTTTGGCGGTGCCGTCGGCGATGAGTGTCTGGCCGGTTTTCACGCTGGTGCCGCGGACGATTTCGGTGAGCACTTTGGGATTGGCCTGGTCCTCGGGGAAGACGGCTTTGATTTTGTTCTCGCGGATGACCTGGATGGTCTGGGCGATGTGTTTGGAAGAGGAGTCATCGCCACGGCCGATGCCGAGGACGGAGATGGGCTCAAAGCCGTATTCTTTGCAGAAGTAACCAAAGGCGGCATGCGCGGTCACGAGTTTCCGGTCGCCACGCGGGATGACGGAGATTTCTTTTTGAGCCCAGCTCTTCAGTTCACCGAGTCGCTTGATTGCGGCTTTGGCACCGCTGGCATAGGCGGCTTCATTGGCGGGTGCCGCAGCGCTAAAAGCGTCTGCCAGAATGCGTGCGGCACGCTTCATGTTTTCGGTGCTGTGCCACCAGTGAGGATCGGCTCCGTGATGGTGATGCTCCCCGTTTTTTTCATCTTCATCGTGATGGCAGGTGGAGGGGATGGATGGGATTTTTTCGCCGACCTCAAGCACCTGAACGCCTGCGCCCAGGCTGTCGCGGAGCTTGGGCAGGTAGGTTTCCAGCTCCTTGCCGGAAGCGAGCACAAGCCGGGCTCCGCGCATGGAGGCGATATCCTTGGGGGCGGGTTCAAAATGATGGATGTCTCCACCGGGCTTCATGACCTCCACCACGATGATCTGTTCACCGCCAATCTGCCGCGCCAGATCGGCGATGAGGGGATGCAGTGAGGCGACTTTCAATGGCTCTGCCTGGAGGCTGATGGCCGTGAGCCAGATGAGGGAAATCAGAGTGCGGCGCATGACTGAGGATTGGCGGGTTGAAGCGGCGTGGGTTGACAATCGGGGGCGATTGATCCGGTTGCGCAAAGACTAAACGCAACTCGACAGAGATAAATATGTAAATTGATTGCAAATGCAAATAGATTGCTATAAAACGCAATCATTCGGGCCAATAATTGAATACCCCACTGCATGAACACCATTTCCAGTTACCACGCGATCTTATTGTTAGCCCTCGGCTTCGGAGGTTTGGCGGTTGGTTACGCCCAAGAGATGTCCGCCACCATCCAGCAGGCGGCTAACCAGCCCACAGCGGAAATCAAAGCGACCGTGCTAGATGAGATCGTGGTCACGGCACCCATGGGGCGGACATTGTTTGAGCAGGCTCAGCCTGCGTCGGTGTTGACGGGAAAGAATCTTCAACTCGCGATGGAGCCGACACTAGGTCAGACTTTGGCACGGCAGCCCGGGGTTAGTAGCAGCTATTTTGGACCGGTGGCTAGCCGACCGGTCATTCGTGGTTTGGAGGGGGACCGCATCCGAGTGCTGCAAAACGGGCTGAATACCATCGATGCGGCGGGCACGAGTGTGGATCACGCGGTGAGCTTTGATGTCTCCAATGTAACGAGCCTTGAGGTCGTGCGGGGGCCGGCGACTTTGCTCTATGGTTCTAATGCCATTGGTGGTGTGGTGAATGCGGTTGATAATCGGATTCCAGAGGATCGCCTCGATGGTCTGCATGGCAATCTGGGTGGGCGCTATTCCTCGGTGGACAATGGCTATGGTGGCAATGTGATGGTCGAGGGTGGAGACGGACCGGTTGCATTCCATTTCGAAGGGTTCAGCCGCATGGCGGAAGATCTGGCGATCCCTGGCAATGCGCTTTCAGATCGCTATCGACAGCAGACGGGCGACCCAGGTTCTGAGGGTCGTTTGCCTGGTAGCAATCTGCGCTCGGAAGGCTTTTCCGGCGGATTGAGCTACATCGAAGAATGGGGTTTCATCGGGGCCTCTCTCACGACCTTTCACACGAACTATGCCTCACCCGCGGAGGAGGGGATCAGTATCGATATGGAGCAGGTGCGTCTGGATGTGCGGGGTGCTTTTTATGAGCCGCTGCCACTGATCAAAGAGATCAATTACCGCTTTGCCTGGTCGGACTATTCACACACGGAGTTTGAGGGCGCGGAGGAGGGCACGATTTTCAAGAACGAGGGCTACGATGGCCGGGTGGAAGTGAAGCATGAGAAGATCGCCGGCATGGAAGGTGTGCTCGGTTTTCAGACCGATGGCAGTGATTTTGCTGCGCAGGGAGCAGAGGCTTTTTTGCCCGCGGTTTTCACGCGATCCAACAGCGCTTTTATCTTTGAGGAACTTCCGGTTGGGCCTGTGCGTTTGCAGTTCGGTGCCCGCTATGATCACATCACGGTGGAGTCACAGGACTCGGACAATCCCGCATTTGCAGCGGGGCAGGGGCGGGCCTTTGATAACTTCAGTGGATCGCTCGGGGCGGTGTACAATCCCACAGAGGATTACGCCATTGCCCTCTCTGCGACCTATGCGGAGCGGGCTCCGACGTATCAGGAGCTGTTCGCGAATGGCGCACACATGGCCACGGGAGTCTTTGAGACGGGCGATGCCGCACTCGGCGTCGAACAGTCCATCGGTACGGACTTGAATTTGCGAAAACGCACGGGCTGGGTGACGGGCAGCGTCGGTGGCTACTACAACCGCTTTAACAACTACATTGGTCTCTTTCCGACGGGTGCGGTGGATGCGGGATCTGGTTTTCCGATCGTCAGGTATCGCGCGACCCAGGCTGAGTTCATTGGTGCCGAGCTGGATACGACGCTGCATCTGCTGCATCCGGCCACCGACAAGCCGGCGCCTCCCGAGCAGACGAATGTGAATCTGGAGTTTCGCGCCGATGTGGTGCGTGCCCGCGACTTGCGCACCGGTGATCCACTGCCGCGCATTCCGCCGTTTCACCTGACCAGCGGCATCGCCTATCTGCGCGGAGCCGTCGGAGCGCGACTGGAGGGCGTGTATGCAGCCCCGCAAAGCCGGGTCAGCGCCGGCGAGTTGCCGACAGACAGTTATTTTCTGGTCAATGCCTCCCTCACTTACACCCTGTCACGTGGCCCGCTGAGCTGGGACATTTATGTCAAAGGGGTGAACCTGACCGATACCGAGGCCCGCGAGCACAGTTCGTTTTTGAAGGATCGCGCGCCGCTGGGTGGTCGTGGCATCGTGGCTGGAGTGAAATTGAATTTCTGATTCACACGAGGTTGGCATTTCCCGCGATTTCATCCCATGCGGCCAGGTCGCTGCCGTCGCATGTGCATTCCCGATAGTGCCCGGTGCGTAATAGCGCTTCACAGGGACCGTTGGTTTCGCGTAATCTCGCCACAACCATGAAACGCCTTCTCTGCTGCCTCGCAGCTTTTTCATCCTTCATCCTGCACCACTCCACCTTTGCGGCGGAGCCGGTTCGCGTCTTCATCCGCGCGGGAAAAAAATCTCATGGCCCCGGTGCGCACGACTTCCCGCAATTCTTAAAGGAATGGGTGCCCATGCTCAATGAGCGCGGAGCCAGGGCTGATGGCGGCATGGAGTTCCCCACCAAGGATCAACTCGACAAAACGGACGTTCTCATCCTTCACGCGCAGGAAGCCGGAAACATCAAGATCGGTGATGAGCGGAAGAATTTGGCGGAGTTCCTGGCTCGCGGCGGCGGCCTGGTCGTGATCCATGCGGCATCGGTTTCAAAGGATCATGACTGGTTCAAGACAATCATCGGCGGTTCCTGGCATTTTGGTCAGACGAAGTGGCTTGAGGCTCCGATGAGTCTCTACTTCACCGATCGCGAGAACCCGATCACCAGAGACATTTCGAATTTCGACATCGACGACGAAATCTACTACGACATGGACCTCCTGCCCGAGGCCAAAATCCTCGCGGCTGCTTACACGCCCAACGCCGCCCAGGTCAAAGGCGGCAACAAGGAGGCCCAGCAGCGCGCCGCTGAAGCCGTGGCCAAAAAGAGGGCCGTGAACATCTACGACATTCAGCCGCAGATGTGGACTTACGAGCGGAGCATGGACACGTCCGGTCGCTCGGATGATGCGGGTAAGACTGCCCCTGCTCCCGTCACTTATCGCGCCTTCACCTGCATCCCCGGCCATTACCACAAAAACTTCAGCCACAACGGCATCCGCACCGCCATCCTGCGCGGCATCGCCTGGGCCGGAAAGCGTGAGAACGTGGACGAACTCTGCAAGCCCGACGAGCTGGGTGATGCGCTCCGCTATGTGGAAGGCGGCGTGCCGCGTCCTCAGGAATTGCCGAAGCATCTCGAAGTGCATCCTGAGTTCGACCTCTCGCTCGTCGCCTCGGAGCCGTTGATCAACAAGCCCATGAACATTGACTGGGACGAAAAAGGTCGCCTGTGGGTCGTTGAGACACCGGAGTATCCGAATGGCCTGCGCCAGGCCAATGTGGATGCCTGGAAGGATAGCGGCAGCATCAAGCCGGGACAGTATCAGCGCGATCCGCTCGATCGCGTCTCCATTCTCAGCGACACCAATGGTGACGGCGTCATGGACAAGAAAACCGTTTTTGCCGACAAGATCGAGCTCGCCACCAGCAGCGTCTTTTACAAGAGCGGCGTCATCGTCTGCGCGGCGCCGGACATCTGGTTCTTTGAGGACACCAACGGCGACGACAAGGCCGACAAACGCACCAGGCTCTACACCAATCTCGGCAATCGCGACACCCATGCTGTCATCAACAACATGCGCTGGGGTCTGGACGGATGGGTGTACGCCACTCATGGTTATTCCGGCACCGATGACGTGAAATCAGGCGATGGCAGCAGGGGCTTCGGGCCCGTGGGCAGTGGTGTCGTGCGCTTCAAGCCCGACGGCAGCGCCTTTGAACAATATGCCTCACGCGGCGGCAACACCTGGGGCCTCGACATCACCACCGATGGCCAGGTCTTCTACACCATGCCCACCAGTGGCAATCATTTCATCCATGTTGTCCTGCCCGAGTATGTGCTGGCCAAGGGCAAACTGCCGGGCGTTGTCGGCACGAACGGCATGCTGCCGAAAGAGCCCACCTATCCGGCCATGCATTGGGAACAGCAGGCTTACGTCCAGATCGATCAGGTCGGCAGCTACACCGCCGCCGCCGGTTGCGCCATCTATGAAGGCGGCGCCTGGCCGGCGAAGTGGAACTACGGCTACTTCACCACCGAGCCCACGCTGAACATCGTCAGCCACTTCATGGTCGAGCCCGCCGGCGTCACGTTCAAAGCCCACCGCGAGCCAAGTCGCGAGCAAACCGAGTTCATCCGCAGCAAGAGCCTCTGGTTCCGCCCCATCGAAGTCCGCGTGGGCCCCGATGGCGCGCTGTATGTCGTCGATTTCTGCAATCAGGCCATCATTCACAACGACACCCGCGGCCCCACTCACGGCCCAGCCAACGCTGCTGTCCGCCCTGACCGCGACCACTACTACGGCCGCATCTGGAAGGTGCAGCACAAGCAGGCGAAACAAATCTCCGCGCGCAGCACCGCCGAATCCAAAGGCTCTCAGGGCAGTGCTGCACTGAAAGCCTATGAAGCAGCCAAGCAAACCGCGAACGCCGGCAAGCTCCTCCAGGACTTCGCAGCCGCTCAAGATGACTGGACCCGCAGCGCTCTCATCGCCGCCGCAGCCGACAAACCCGCCGAAGTCATCGCTGCTGCTCTGTCTTCCTCCTCGCCGGAGTCGCTTTCCAATTTCGTCAGCGCCCTTCTTCCCGCCGCGCTGCCCGCGAATGCCGAAAAACTCATCGCCGCCTGTGCCAACGCCGATGCGAAAGCCGATCCGGTGAAGAACGCCATCCTTCGTGGCATCGCCACGAGCATGAATGAAGCTCCCTCCATGTCTCCAGCACTCACGGAGGCTCTGAAAAAGCTTCTCGGCCAGCCAGCACTCGCCGCCGCCGCGCTGCCGCTCGTGACGAAGTGGGACAAAGGTGGTGCGCTTGCTGGTGAGATTAAAACGCAGCTCGACAGGCTCAGCGCCAGACTGGCTGACAATGCGGCGACTGTTGAAGCCCGCATCAACGCGGCGCGTGCCCTCGCCTCCATCGGTTCCGAAGATGCGACAGCGAAAGTGGTTGCGGCTTTAGCCGCATCCGGGGATCAAGAAGCTCTCCAGGCGGGGTTCGTGTCCGCTTTGGATGAGAATGGTCATGCCAGAGAGCTCGTCAGCTCCATGATTCGGCTAAAGCCGAAACCACTTTCTCAAGCTTTCGACGCTATCCTCAAACGCCCCGAGGCCACAGGCGCTCTTCTTGATGCCGTGAAGGCTGGCAAAATTGATCGTGCCGTGTTTGCCCCCGGTGATGTCGCACGTCTTCGCTCGCATCCGAACAAGCCCATCGCCCGCCGCGCTAACGAACTTTTCAAAATCAACAACGCGGCCAAGGACGCCATCATCGCCAAGCTTGTGCCGGAGGTCGAGAAGGCCGGCAACGCAGCGAATGGAAAAGCCCTCTTCACCGCCGCCTGTGCCGTCTGTCATAAACTCGGCGATATTGGCGTCGCCGTCGGGCCGCCGCTGGATGGCATGGGCGCGCATGGCCCCGCCGAATTGCTCGTGCACATCGTCGATCCAAACCGCGAGATCGATCCGAGCTTCTGGGCCTTCAACATCACCACGAAGAAGGGCGAAGTACTTCAGGGCGTCGTCACCAGTGAAAACACCGCCTCCGTCACACTCGCCACGCAGGTTGGTGTGCGCGAGATCGCGAAGGGCGACATTGACAAGCGTGAAAACACCCGCCGCAGCCTCATGCCGGAAGGTCTCGACGCCCTCGGTCCCGAGCCGCTGCGCGACATCCTCGCCTTCATCTGCGGTGATGCGATGAAGCAGTTCCGCATCCTCCATCTCGCGGATGCTTTCACCGCTGACAGCCGTGAAGGAGTCTTCGCCAGCGCAAAACCTGAAGGCGGCCGCGTGAAGCTCAACAAGTTCGGCAATGTGAAGATCGAAGGCGTTCCGTTCTTCATCCAGGACCCGGCGAAGAGCAGCACGGGAGCCAACCTCATTGTCCTCAAGGGTGGTCCTGCGCCTAACAATCACAGCCAGACTTTCCCGGCGAAAGCTGAGGTGGCCATCAATGTCGCCGCGAAGCGTCTGCAACTCCTCAGCGGCATCTCCGGCTGGGGCTGGCCAGCTGTGCAGGACGAGGCACCCGCGCTCAAGGCCACCGTCGTCTATGAAGGCGGCGAGAAAGAAGAATTCACCTTCATCAATGGCATCCACTTCTCCGATTACATCCGCCCTGTCGATGTCCCCGGCTCCAAATCCGTCGAAGGGCTCACCGATGGTCAGCAGATGCGCCTTCTGACGCTCGAGCTCACGAAAAAGGGCGTCGCCAAGACACTCATTCTCGAAAGCCCGGCTGGAAACAAAACCGCACCCGTCATTGCTGCCATCACGGCTGACATTGAAGGCAAAGGACCCGGCTCCGGCAGTGTCGATGTTTCGAAGCGTCCTGCACCCGCCAAGGGAAAAGCGAAAGGCAAAGGCCAGAAGGATGCCGCCGCGAACATGAAACCCGAGGACGCTCCCAAAGCCGGTGGTCCTGGCGATGGACCGCTGGTTCCCGCCGCACAGGTGACTTGGGAAGCTGGTAAAACCAAAGTCCTCGTCATCGGCGGTGGTTCATCCCACAATTTTGCCGAGTTCTTCGGCAAAACCGATGTCGCCACGCTCAAAGCTGCCGGACTCTCCGTCAACTACACCGAGGATCGTGATCAAGCCGCCGGCGAACTCGCCAATGCCGACGTCGCCATCATCAGTGTGAATCGCAAATTCTTCGACACCGCCGCCTATCGCAAAGCGCTCTTCGATTTCGCCGCAGTGGGCAAAGGCATCGTCATGCTGCATCCCGGTACCTGGTATGGCTTCCCCGGCTGGCCGGAGATCAACGCTCAAATCGTCGGTGGTGGCGCACGCGGCCACGACAGGATTCATCCCTTCGAGGTGAAGGCTGTGAAAGCCGGTCACCCTGTCATGGCGGGCGTTCCCGCCAGCTTCACTGTCGAAGACGAACTCTATTATGTGAATGCCGAGTCCGATAAAATCCCCGCCGGCACCGCCAAGATCACTGTCCTGGCCGAAACCAGCCCCAGCGATAAATACAAAGCCGCGCATCCGTCCGTGTGGATCACCGAGCATGCCAAGGCCAGGGTCGTCGGTATCGCCCTCGGCCATGATGCTCGAGTGCATGACATGAAGCCCTACCAGCAGCTCATCATCAACGCCGCCAAGTGGACGAGCGGAAAGTGACGCCGAGAGTCGGAGTGCGAGCATGGCGTAGCTTACTCGCCTCTTTCTCCTAGCGTGAAGGAGTCCACGAAGTCAGTCTTCATTCGAAGCCGGAGCGCGAGTGGTCTGCGACACACTTGCGCTCCGGCTACCGTATGGGTTGCATGACTCGTGCGCTCATCTTGCTGCTCCTCAGTTCATCGCTTCATGCGGAATCCATTACGCTGGCCAAAGAAGGTCGTGCGTTGATTCCCATCGTCGTTTCGGAGCAGACAAAGCTCATGGGCGCGGAACTCGCCGACATGCTGAAACGCCTGACGGGGGCCGAGTTCGCTGTCGAGACCTCGACGGAGCAACGTGGTATCTACCTTGGCCTCAACGCGGCCCCGCACGCTATCGCGGAGCGTGAGGACTACACGCTACGCTCTGACAAAGATCGTCTCGTCATGCTCGGCAACACGCCGAAGGCGGTGGAACATGCGATGTGGGATTTGTTGTATCGCCTGGGCTTTCGGCAGTTCTTTCCGGGCAAAACGTGGGAGATTGTGCCGCAGACACCTTCGCTAAGCATTGACGTGGATGTGAGTGAGTCGCCGGATTACCACGCGCGGAAGATTTGGGCGGGTTTTGGCTATCTGAAGGAGCGTGACGTGGTCTATGACGAGTGGTGCAGGCGAAATCGCGCGACGTCGGGCATCACGCTGAGTTCAGGCCATTCCTATGATGGTGTGATGAGTCGCCAGAAGGATGAATTTGCCAAACATCCGGAGTATTTGGCCCTAGTGGATGGGAAACGGCAAAAGCCAAAGTTCTGCACCGCGAATGAGGGATTGAGGAAACTCGTGGTGAAGGACGCGCTAGAGCAGTTTGCCAAAGATCCGGCGCTCGACTCGATTTCAAGCGATCCGAGTGACGGCGGCGGTTGGTGTGAGTGTGCGGAGTGCGCGAAGATCGGCAGCGTCTCGGATCGCGCGCTGCTGCTGGCCAATGACGTGGCCGAAGCTGTGAATTCGGTCAAACCGGGCCGATTGATTGGCATGTATGCCTACAGCGAGCATTCGCCACCGCCATCCATCCAGGCGCATCCGCAGGTCGTCATCAGTGTGGCCACAGGCTTCATTCGTGGCGGTTACACTATCGATCAACTTATCTCCGGCTGGCAGGCGAAAGCGAAGACGCTGGGCATCCGCGAATACTACAGCGTGAACACCTGGGATCGTGACCTGCCCGGCGCGGCACGCGGTGGGAACATCGAGTATCTGCGCACGACCATCCCGCACTTCCAAGAAAGCGGCGCGCGCTTCATGTCGGCGGAATCGAGTGACAACTTCGGCCCCAATGGTCTCGGCTACTATCTGGCTGGTCGCATGCTGTGGGATGTGGGAGAAGCGAAGAACGTCAAAGCGCTCACCGCCGACTTTCTCGACAAATCCTTTGGGCCAGCCCGTGTTCCCATGGCGAAATTTTATGCACTGTTGGATGGCACGAAGCGCCAAGCTCTCAGCGATGACTTGCTGGGCAGAATGTTCCGACTTCTGGATGAAGCGCGTGCTTTGACCAGCGATGCAGCGATTCGCTCGCGGTTGGACGATCTGACGCTCTACACGCGCTACGTCGAGTTGTATCACGATTACGCATCTGCGCAGGGTAAGGAACGCCAGGCGGCCTTTGAGCAGCTCTTCCGTTTTATCTGGCGCATCCGGCACACGGGCATGGTGCATGTGAAGGCGCTGTGGCGTGATTTGCCGAATCGAGACAAGTCTGTCGCGCTGCCCGCATTGGCCAAATACAGTGATCCTGATGCGACGAACCCCTGGAAGTCTGACGAAGCCTTCAGGATCGATCAAATCGCGGCGTTTATCCGTGAAGGCATCGCGCATCGCAAGTTGCTCGACTTTGCGCCCGTCGCTTACAGCAACAAACTCGTGCCCGTGACTGCCTTGATGCTCCCCAAAGTGCCGCAGGGCAATGCAGGCATCTATTTGAGAGGCGTGCGCGATTTCTGGACGTGGATCGACAAAGAACCGGCCGTCCTCAAACTCACCGGCAAGACTGGCATCATCTACCCGAGCCGTGGCACCGCGAAGGTTGATCTCTATCCTCTGGCGGAGGTCGAAAGCAAAGCGGTGGCACATTTCGAGATCCCGCCGGACAAAGCGGATCACGCGATCGAATTCAAAACCAATTTCCCCGGCCTGCATCGCATCGAAGTCAGCGACGCCACGCAAGGAACGCTCATTTCGTGGCCAGATGCCATGCCGATGACCGTCGTTAGCAGTCAGGAGCAACCCGCGAAGCTGTTTGGTCGCTGGCATCTCTACTTCTATGTGCCGAAAGGCACGAGGATCATCGGCGGTTTCAGCGAAGGCGAAGGTTTTGTGCTCAATCCCGCACATAAGACGGTGGGCACCTTTGGAGACAAACCCGGCTACTTTAGCATCCCCGTGCCAGCGGGTGAGGATGGTAAGTTGTGGAGCTTCAAGCACTGCGCCGGCAATCGTTTCCTCATGACTGTGCCGCCGTGCCTGGCACGAGATGCGAGTGAGTTGTTGCTACCGGAGGAAGTGGTGATGAAGGATGCTCCACGATGAATTGCCAGATCATTCAACAGCCACCACTGCGCCTTATCACAGTGAAAGCGAAGTCGTTTCCAGAAGGTATTCGCGGTGCTTGGCAAGAGATCGAGTCAAAGCGGAAGATCAAAGGCCGAAAGGCTTATGGGTTGATCTTTGAAGACGAATATTTCGCCGGACTCGTCTCCGATGGTGAACTTGAAGAACGTGTGACGGGCCTGTCAGTGGTCGAAGTGGCTGGGGGACCATGTGCGCGAATCAAACTGGAGGATTGGCAGAAGAACATCGCCCTGATCGGTCCGCTCTTTGCGCAGATGGCTGCAGAGCATGAAGTTGATCCCTCACGGCCAGCGATGGAATTTTACCGCAGCTTCACGGAACTGCATCTACTGCTGCCGGTGAAGAAATGATCACTTTAAAAAACGAAACTCAGGTGTGGCCCACAAAGTTTGAATGAAGCGTGCCCAGACGTCGCGCTTTTCATCAGTGGTGGCGTTGCCCGAGATGGAGCTTTCCAGGTAGTCCAGGGCAATTTGACGCTCCTTTTTGTTCGGCGGGCGGCTCAGCGAGCGCTGGTAGGCAAGGTCGATGCCCGCGTTTGAATCACGCTCATCCTTAAGCACCGCGTCAGCCGCGGCGCGGGCTTGCTCGATGACTTGTGGATTGTTCATCAGGAACAGTGCCTGAGTCGCCACGGTGCTGGTTGTGCGCTGGCCGATGGGCTGGTTGATGTCGGCAAAGTCAAAGACCTCAAAGAGCGGGTGCCTGACGTTGCGGAAGGCGGCGGTGTAAACACTGCGGCGCGTGTCATCAAAGGCGAAACCATACTCGAGGTTTTGAATCTTCTGATCGTTCGAGTCCACCTTGGTGGCTCCGCCGACGTTCATTCCACCAAACGTCGCATCCAGTGTGCCGGCAGCCGCCAGCATGGCATCGCGCAGGCATTCGGCATCGAGGCGTTTGCGGTTCATGTGGGATAGCAGGCGGTTGTCGGGATCATTCGGAACCTGGCCGCCGCTGGACTGCCGATAGGTTCTGGAACTCACCATGGCTTTCACGAGCTGCTTCAAATCCCACCCGTCCTCCATGAATTTCACCGCGAGGTAATCGAGCAGTTCGGGATGCGATGGCAGCTCGCCGGTGCTGCCAAAATTGTCCGTGGTGCGCACGAGACCGGTGCCGAAGAGCCAGTGCCAGACCCGATTCACCAGCACGCGGGAGGTGAGCGGATTGCTCCGGCTGGTGATCCATTGGGCGAGTTGAAGCCTTCCGCTTTGATTTACAGGGATTGCCGGGACGGGGCCCTTGAGTGCGACCTGCAAAAAGCCGCGCGGGGTGGGGGCACCGAGATTGCGGGTGCTGCCGCGGATGTGAATGCGCGCATCCTCCGGCAGTGGATCGTCGGCCACGGTCATGGCTTCGGGGCGCGCGGGAGCGGCTTTTTTCAGTGCCTTGAGATTCTTCTCCAACACGGAAACCTTGCCTTGCAGCGTCTTCTCCCGGGAGCTTGCTGTTTTTGCCGGCATGTCCGGCATGCCGGCATCAGCCGGGAGAAACTGGACGGCATCCACCGTGACATAACCTTCAGCCCCGGCATTCGAGATCATCACAAAGTTTTGTCCGCTGGTTTCAAATCGCCAGGTGCCAATGGTGCTGAATTGCAGCCCGTTGCGTGCCTCCGTGGTTTGTTTGAAATACACGAGATCCTCGCCATCGGCATGAAGCACGGTGACCGGTACACGCTCGGCGCGGTCGGTTGATCCACTGTAGGCCACACGCACTTCATAGCGTCCAGCCACCGGCAGCTTGGGGGTGAAGGAGATGGTTTTTTCACCACGGCCCTGGTTGCTGTCATGCACATAACCACCGCCGATGAAGGGCGGGTAGAGGCTGGAGCTTTTCCACTCGCCAACCTTCTGCGCCTCAGTGTCATCGACCACGATGCCCGGCAGGTCCTGCGCGGCGAGCTTCTTACGCTGGCGCAGCGTGGAGCCACCGGCATCGCGCAGGTCGTCCTTGAGGGCGGCGATCTCGCTTTCCAGCTTGGACAACGCGGCTTCATGCGTGGCGAGCTTGGATTCCTGATCACCATCAAAGGGCAGGGGAGTGTCGATCCAGTGGGCGACGTTGTCCGTGTAGTTTTTCAGCGTGCGCGTGCTGCGCAGAATGCCGGCGAGCGCGTAGTAATCGTGCGTCGGGATCGGATCAAACTTGTGATCATGGCAGCGTGCGCAGCCGATGGTCATGCCAAGGAAGGATTTGCCGATGGAGTCAAGCTGCTCGTCCACGATGTCCATGCGCAGCATGCCCTTGTCCTGTTCTTCATAGTTGGTTGGGCCGAGTGTGAGGAAGCCTGTGGCGGTCAGCTGCCGCCGGCGCTCGGCGGCCGTCTGGTGCGGCAAAAGATCGCCCGCGAGCATTTCGGTGATCATGCGGTCCAGCGGCACATTGGCGCGGAGCGACTCCAGCAGGTAATCGCGGAAACGCCACGCATCCTTGAAGGGCAGTGAGCGTCCGCCACCCGAGGATTCGGCGAACCGCGTCATGTCCATGAAGTGTGAGGCCCACCTCTCCGCAAAGGCTGGAGAGGCGAGGAGATGATCAATGTGGGAGTTGAGATCTGAAACCTCAGGGGTGCCCGGAGGCAGTCCGGTCAGATCAAAGGAGAGCCTGCGCATGAGCGTGGCCCGGTCTGCATCCGGGCTTGGCTGGAGCCCGCCCGCCTCGAGTTTGGCGAGGATGAAATGATCGATCTCGTTTGCCACCCAGGCGGTGTTTTTCACCGCCGGAGGAGCTTTTGCCACAGGCAGTTGGAAGGACCAGAAACTGGCATCCGCCTTCGCTTGCCTGGCGATTTTATTGACCGAGGGAGGCCCCTCGCGCGGATCGGCGGCGCCTGATTCAATCCATTGTTTCAAGTCCGCGAGCTGGTCCGCCGAGAGCTTCTTTTTCGGCGGCATCTTCAGGTCGCGGTCCGTGTAATTCACAGCCTTCCAGAGCAGGCTTGCGTCCGCCTTGCCGGGGATCAGCGCCGGGCCGGAATCGCCGCCAATCTTCCAGCCCGCCTGGTGATCCAGTCGCAGGCTGCCTTTTTGCTTGTCCGCGCCGTGGCAGTCCTGGCAATGCTCGACGAGCAGCGGGCGGATGCGCTTTTCAAAAAACTCCACACCGGTCGTTGCGGCATTCAGGCTGGCTGTTGTCGAGAGCAGGAGGGGGATGAAAAGGGCGCGTGACATTCGTTGGGATGAACCGCAAACGGCCCTGCATGAGGGGCTCTTTCTCTTGTGTTGCCGGGCTGATTAAAACAAAAAAGCGCGGGCCAGTCGACCCGCGCTTTGAATTTGACTGAAATCGCGGGTGGCGACACCCGCGCTCCGCTTAGGAGTAGCTGGCCTGCTGGCCCTTGATGTCACGCTTCTTGATCCACGGCATCAGGCTGCGGAGCTTGGCACCGGTCTTCTCGATCGGGTGCTTCTCACCGGCTTTGAGCAGTTTGTTGAAGTTCTTGTAACCGGTCTCGGTTTCCTTGATCCATTCTTTGGCGAACTTGCCGTTCTGGATCTCCTTGAGCGCCTGTTTCATGCGCTTCTTGACGCCTGCGTCGATGATCTTTGGACCGACTTTGACGTCACCCCACTTGGCGGTCTCAGAGATGGAGAAACGCATGCCGGCGATGCCGGACTCGTTCATGAGGTCGACGATGAGCTTCAGCTCATGCAAGCACTCGAAGTAGGCCATCTCAGGAGCGTAGCCAGCCTCGACAAGGAC
>CAJCCF010000624.1 GCA_903960845.1 uncultured Verrucomicrobiota bacterium
CCCTGCCCTGCCCTTCGACCTTCCGGCCTTCGATACCGGCGGCCTTGAGGATCTCCGTGAACTGCGTGCTCAGGCCGCGATTGCGGGCGGCGGCCACACCGGCCAATGAGGGAGCGAGGTAAAGTGAATCAGTCGGTTCCTGCCACAACTCCGTTAGATGGCTCGCCAGCGGTCCCACGATGGGGATACGCATTTTCTTCTTCGTCTTCCCCTGCTGCATTTCCCATATCCATGTTCCGGGTTGGACGACGATTTGCGTGCGTAAGGCGTTCGCGCAGTCCGTGAGGCGCTGAGAGGTGCAAAGGCCAAGCAGCGTCACCGTCAGCCAGTCCCACCGCTCTGTGCTCGCTCGCAGATAACTCAGCAGTCTCTCGACCTCTGCCGGCGTGTAAGAGTCGCGGGTGTTGCTGTTGTTGAGTTCTCGGGAGATGAGATTCACCGGGTTGCGGGTCGCATAGCCTTCGTCCCGTGCCCTCTCGAAAATCGTAGAGATCGTAGAGGCCGCAATATTCATGGTCGTCGGCTTCAGACCTTCCTCAATGCCGCTCAGATACCAGTTCTGCAGCATGTCACCCGTGAAGTTCCCAAGCGCCAGCTCCGCATCTTTCCCCAGCCACCCGGTGAAGTTTGCGACATAGCTCGTGTAAGCCTTTAGGGAGGAGGCGCTGAGCGTCTTTGGCACCCGCTTGGCAGCCGCCTTGAGCCACGCCTCTGAGTACGACTTCCAGCTTTTTGAGTCCACTACTTACCTGTGCCCTGCGAGCCGCAGGATGTCATTGATGACCTCGACCACGAAGTCTCGCGAGATACGCGCCTCGCCGCTGACACCTCCTGCCGCCAGCGACACCCGCTCAAATTCCCGAGCGATCTGCAGCGCCTTGGACTCGTCTGTGCAGCGGGTAGATTTCATCGCCTGCTTCCACCTCTGCGCCCTGGCATCCCACACCTGAAACACGGCCGAATAGTACAGCGATTTCTTGCGACGGTAAACCGCTGCTGGTCGTGCAAGGGGCGTGCTCATGGATGTAAAAAATAACGGCTAGTGATAATGTCTATGCTAAAGAATACCAACAAAGAGAAAAAAGTGTAAAACAAGAAAAGAAGATGTAAAAGGCTGGTAATTAGAGTTTTACCAACACACACCAAATCGCTGCAAAGATGCCAAAAACCCCCGAGACTCATAGCACAGATGAGCGGGATGGAAACACTCTCCGCCAAACCTTTGTCATCCCGGGGCGGCGCCAAACAGTGAGCGCCTTGCGCCCGGCGCGCGACCCGCTAACATTCGACCCATGCGCCGCGCCATCTACCCAGGAAGCTTTGATCCCATCACCAACGGACACCTTGACGTGCTCCAACGTGCCGCCGGACTCTTCGATGAATTGATCGTCGCCGTCGCCCAGGACAGCTCCAAGCAGAGTCTTTTTACAGTGGAGGAGCGCGTGGACATGCTACAGGCGGCCACCGAGCACATCCCAAACCTGCGCGTCATGCCATTTCAGGGACTGCTCGTCGACTTCGCCCGCCAGCAAAACGCCATGGCACTCGTGCGTGGTCTGCGCGCCGTGAGCGATTTCGAGTTTGAATTCCAACTCGCCCTCATGAACCGGAAGCTGGAGCCCAATTTGGAAACCATGTTTCTCATGCCGCGCGAAGAACTGACTTACATCAGCAGCCGGCTGGTCAAAGAAATCGCGCGTCTCGGCGGCAACGTGAACCAGTTCGTCCCGCCGCATGTCGTCGCCGCCTTGAAAGCGAAGCAGGGCAAAGCCTGACATCAGGGTCCGGTCACCCGCAGCCGAACAAACAGTTGATCATTGCCAGCCCCCGTGATCACGGCGCGCTTCAGCTCGGTCTGCGTGTCCAGTGCCTGCACCGTGGTGATCACCGCCGTCTCATGCCACTGGCTCAAATCCTCTGACCATTCAGGAATGATCATGGTGCCGCTGAGTTGCGAACGCTGGCGGTATTCAAAATGCAACTCACTGCCCACGCGCCTGACCGCTGGCGCTTGCTCACCACTTTCATTCTCAGGGTGGGTGTTCAGGGCAAACTCAACCAGATTCTTCAAGCCGTCGCCATCCGGATCATCCAATGCCAGGGAACCTGCACCCGGAGCCCAGACCCGCGCGGCCTGCCACATCGCATACGTTGTCGGCTGCGGACTCAGGCTTACCCCGACCAGGATCGGATCATGATCACTGCTGCGGAAAGGCGTGCCCAGATTGACGAGGAGTTGCGCCGCGCTCTTGGTCTCCATGTTGTAATCATAGAAGGCAGGTTCGTCGGCATTGATGTGCCAGTGGTCGCAGGCCAGGATCTGGGCCGTCATCGTAGCCGAACCAAAGGTGTGATCCAGACGCCCGCGCTGCCCGTTGAGCCGGTAGCTGTAATCCTGTGAATGAAACCGCTGTCCCTGATCCTCATAACCATTGGCGCGCAGGACATCGAGCGGGTCTTCTTCACCGTTTGAGTTCAAATCACCCATGATCAACAGGTCGTTGTCGCCGACTGATGAAGCGATGCCTTGCAGCCAGCTGTGCAATCGTGCCGCCTGCTGCCGACGCGTCTCCGTGTAAGACGATTGTCCGTCATTCTGATCCGTGTTCAAACCCGTGGCATTGGACGAAGATTTCGATTTCCAATGGTTCAGACACAGCAGCAGGCGCTCCCCCGTATTGATTTCCTGAAACACCTGCGTTTGAGGAAAGCGTAGAGGCGTTGGAGTGGACCAGACCGCATGGGTATCCATGTTGCACGGGCCATACAGACTGACCTTTGACGGACGGTAGAGCATCAAACAGCGGATGTAATCAGCCGCGGCACCTGCCGCCGGATAGCCGCCCGCAGGATCCGGCACGACCTGATAAGCGCTGCCGGAAGCCGCATTGAGCGCGGTCAAGATGTCCGAAACGGCCGCGCTGCTGTTCTGGATTTCGATCAATCCGAGAATATCGGCATCCAAGGCCACAAGGGCGGCGATGATCTTGTCCTTCTGCCGTTGAAACTCCGCCGCACTGCCAGCACCGCGATCATTGGAGCCGCCAAAGGTGATGAAGTAATTCAGCACATTCATCGCCCCCACCTTCAGCCTGCCAGCCATCACCGGCGGCAAAATCGGACGAGGATTTGCGTCGACAAACGTCACCACATCCGTGGGCTGCACGCGATACGCACTGCTCGCGTAAGTCAGAATGCCGCGCAGATCCGTCACCGTGTCCCCGCAGCGCCTCGTGTTCTGCGCGTTCAGATAGGGTGTCGGATCAGGCCACTGAGCGCTTGATGCATCATCCAGGATCAGGCTGCGCAGTTCCATCTGCCGCTCATAGGCATGAATGGCCGGCACATTGCCGCGCCCGCTCGAACTCGTGCCGTTGGCGGGCACATCATTCGGATCCATGAACTCCGTCGGTGTTACCAGCGGGCCATCCGGGCAAAGCACCAGTTCACCGTAGCGCGAATAGCCGTCCGTCGTTCCTGTGCCGCCGCTGTTGCCCGACACGCTGAGAACCTGCGGGAAACGCACACGCATTCCCTCAAACTTTTCCAGTGCCGTTGTGCTGCCGGCAGGCAGAGACACTGTGGTCAGTGCTGGCAGCGCCGCTGTTCCCATCACAACGATTGCCGAAGGACTAACTAATTGTGTCAACGCACCTGACTCCGAAACCGTTCCGGTCACCTGAACCAGGTCACCCGCAGACACTGCAGTCGCAGAATCCCCGATCCAGAGCCCCTCTGAGGTGGATGCATTGCCATCGGCTTCGGCATTCTCCTCCTGAAGATAAAAGCCGCCAAGCGCCGGAGACACCCCCTGAAAATCCGCCACGACCACACCCCTCACCGTCACCACAGAACCGGTCAGCTGACTGTAACCATCAGCCCCCTGCACCGTCGAGATGCGCGTTACTTCCGCTGGCGAGGCAAGCGTCGTAAAATGAGTCACCTCATCTGCCGCCATGACCTGCGCCCCACTTCCCGCAATCTGCGGAGCGATCAGCCGCAGCGTGATGGTTTCACCGCCCGGCCATGGATTGACCGGCGTCAGCGTGTAGCGAATCGTTCCCGCATTGGTGATGGCCGCCGCGAGCGCACCACTGACACTGCCGGTGATCTCAAACCAGGAGCCGACTGCGGTGACAGGTTGATTCCATGTCACCACCACCGGCGTGCTGCCGCAGACATTCGTGCCGCCATTCACGGGAGTGATCGATTGCACCACAGGCTGTGCCGGCGTGGTGGGCGCATGAAAGATCACGTCATCGAGAGCCAGGCCATTGTCAGCGCCCGTTTCATCAATATCACGCCAGCGCAGAATCAGCATCTGGCCGGGTAACCAGTTGAGCCCTGTCACCGTTGCTGAGCGCTCGACACGATTGTTGACCGAGTTTCCGTTCATCGCCAAAGCGCTGCCTGACACCGCGCTCAACGCGGGGGCATCCATCGCAGGGAGCGCCGTGTAAGTTCCCGAATCAATGTCGCCTGAGCTGGTCAGCCGGTATTCGCCGGTGAAGCCAGCCAGTGAAGCCGTGCCGCCATTGCGCCACTGTTCGGCGTAAAAACTGATCGTGAACTGGGTCAGTGTCTGCCCGGTGTTATTCACCAACCGCCACCCAAGACTCGCGGCCTGACCACTTCCGCCCAGCGAGCCCAGAGCCCGGTCCTGCGCCGCAGGCTGACCATAGGAATAGACACTCGCCGTTCCCACACTGCCATTGCCTACGGTGAAAAGAAGCTGAGTTCCCACGCGGGCATAGACGCTCCAGCCTGTCAGGCCAGGAGCGGAAACCGGCGCATTCATGATCTGTGCCGGCCCTTTGGCGATGCCGAAGTCCGAATAATCAAACGTGTCAGCGAGAGGCAGCGAGTCGAAACTTTGGCTCACCACGCCGCCCGTGTAACTGAGTTGAGCCCGCGCTGCGGCAGTGAGTGTGAAAAAGCAAATCATCCAAAAAAGGCGCGGCGCAGTCATGAAAAGCCGTGTTTTATATGAAATTGATCGATTTTTAGCAAGCTTGCGGCGTCATAGTCCGTGACGCATCACGCACCCCGCTTAACAGTCGTCACCGCCCCCCACCTACGATCATGAGCACCCTCGACCGCATCGAACGCGTCTTCTTCTGGCTGTCTGGAGCCAGTTCCGACAACCTGGACGCCTGCCCCGCCTGGGAACGGCGGAAATATGTGGCCTTCGGAGCCACCGTCCTCGTCCCCTCCACCTTTGCGTGCATTGCCTGCGCTTATGCGCTCTCCACGTTGACGGATAATTGGTTGATCATCGGCATCGTGTCCCTCGTCTGGGCATTCATTATCCTCACGGTGGACCGTGCCCTGCTCGCCACTTATCGCGCTTATCAAAACATCTTCCGCAAGCTCTCTCAATTCAGCCTGCGCATCGTTGTCGCCGCACTGATGGGCATCACCATTTCACACCCGCTGACGCTGCTGCTTTTCAAGGACACCATCAACTCGGTGATCGAACAGGAAAGGCAGGTCGACATCGATGAGGTGCGCCAACTCGCCGTCACCCAGAAAGCCGCCATCGAGACGCGGGCAAAAACACTGGAGGCCGAAATCGCCACTCAACGCGAATCCTGGAACGCCACCTTCAGCGCCAAGTTCCTCGACGAAAACGGCAAGCCCATCGAGAAGCCGCTGACTGATGACGAAAAGAAGGCCAAGGCAGAACGCGACGCCAGGATCGCCGAGGCTGTCGCCCCGGGCAAACTGCGACTCGAAACTCTGGACAAGGACCTTGCCAGGACCAGTGCCGATTATCAGAAAATCGCCGCCGAACTCAATCAGTGGCAGACCGATTTTGAACGTGAAGTGAACGGACAGCGCAGCGGCATCGTCGGCCTCGGTCCGCGTGCCAAGAGCATCCAGGAAGACCAGCTCATGTGGCGCCGCGCAGAGTCCGCCCGCTTGAGCAACGCACTCGACACCATGACACGGACACGCAACGTCATCGTCGCCGAAATCAAGGCCACCGAAGACGGCGTCAATGCCGCGATGGATGCCAAAGCCGCCGAGGAAGCCGCTGAGATCAAGCTTGAGCAGGACCGAATCGAAGGCCTGCGCCGCCAGGTTCAGCAGCAGCAGGCCGATCAATTTGTCGGCCAGCAAAACTCCATCCGCGAAACACTCAAAGCGCAGATCGATGCCCAGCTTGTCCAGTTCAACAACCTCCAGGCCGAGATCACGCGCCTCGGCAACGATGAAGAAGCCCGCATCACAAAACTCCGGGCCGAGCCGCGGCGTGACATCCTCACGCAAACGCTCGCACTGCATCACCTCTTTGACCGGGGGGCCGAAGGCGGCCAGTTCGCCCTCATCGCCTATCTTGTTCTGTCACTGCTCTTCATGCTGGTGGACACCATCCCGCTGGTGATCAAATTCTTCTCCAAACCCGGGCCCTATGATTCACTGCTCGATTGCGAAGAAGTGAAATTTGCCCGCGAACGCCTTGCCTTCCTCAAAGGGTTCGACCGTTACATGAAGCAGCTGGTGGACAGCCCCTTCCTGCACATCACCCAGAACCGGCCGCTGGAGCGTTCCCTGATTGAAGGCGTGGACCGCAGCCGCGCTGCCAAGGCCTTTCTTGAGCACCTCATGGAGCTCGAACAAACCTTTCAGGAAAAGATCCGTCTCGAGCGCGAACGCCAGACTGCCAATGGCATCAATGGCAAAGCCGAGATGCTGGAGGAAATGGCCGTGGCCTTCTACGCCGACCTGCGCCAGCGCATGGAATCCTTTTTCCGTGACGATGGCAAACGCACACCGGTGACAGCACGTGCCTAACAAAAGGAACGGCCAATTCACCTCATCCGTCGCTCAAGCCAGCCACCAGCAGAAACTGCCGCTTGGCACGGGCAGCACCTGATCAGCACCGCGCAGCTGCATTTCCCCCTGCTCCAGTGTGCCATGCCCGCCAAACTGCTGCAGCAGCAGGTGGTGCAGTGAAATGGGTGTCAGTTCCGGCGTGTGGCATGTCAGCAACACACCGAGCGGCTCTGGAGACATCAGTCTGCCGATCAGATCGAGCAGCGGCGGCAGATCATTTTCGATCTTGAAGATTTCACCTTTTGCACCGCGACCATAGCTGGGCGGATCAAGAATGATGAGATCATAAGTGCGCTCGCGCCGGTGTTCACGATCCAGAAACTTGGTGACGTCATCAACGATCCAGCGCACCGGCTTGTCCTCCAATCCATTGAGCGCGGCGTTCTTGCGCGCCCAGTCCACCATGCCCTTGGAGGCGTCGACATGGCAGACTTCGGCACCGGCCAGCGCGGCCGCCAGCGTGCTGCCGCCGGAATAGGCAAAGAGATTGAGCACACGCGGCGAACGGCCGTGGCGCTGACGATAACCGGCACAAACTTCACGAATGCGCTGCCACTGATCCCGTTGCTCCGGGAAGATGCCCAGATGACCAAAGTCGGTGGAACTGAGCATGAAGCGTGTGCCATCCACATTCAGCTCCCAGGTTTCCGGCAACCGGTCACGCCCGCGCCACTGATTGCCGCCCTCGCGAAAAAAGGTCGCCGTGGCGCGTTGCCACACTGTGGCGGGGAGTGCCTGCCTCCACACGGCCTGCGCGCAGGGTCGGGAGAGCACGACTTTGCCAAAGCGTTCGAGCTTCTGGAAAGCGCCGCTGTCGAGTAATTCATAGCCATCGGTCATGGCCGTTTTCATAACCGCAAATCAGCGCAGATCACAGGGGATTTTCAGAAGTGCCTCACTTCAGGATGAGATTGATCTGACGCACATCCATGACACTCCGGCCAGGAATGTCGGTGGCACGAAGCGAAAGCATCGAGCGCCCCTTTTTGAGATGAAGCGTGCCAGCCTGAAGGGTGTGAAACTCCTTCATCCGGGACTCGGCTACTGGACGCGGGATGGTGTCCTGATTGGTGTACAGCGGCGGATCCCAGCCGGGCTCAATTTTGGTGCTGAGCCGGTTCTCCCCTGCGGCCAGTTCAATGGTGGAACCCGCATCCGCCAATGGGCAGGTGTAAAGGATCTCCACGGCGTAATCGCCGGTGGCGTTCACGTCGAGATTCCAGATCATGCGATCCTCCTGAGTGGTCCAGTTCACGAAGTAAGAACAGTTCGGCGCGCCGGAACTGCGCTTCACACCGCCTCGCGGTTCACCATCGCGGGCAGGAAGTGGAGTGCGGGGGAATTCCCGGTAGCCAACAGGGATGGGTCGCTGATCCACGGCGTTGCCTTTGCCATTCTTGTTCCCCTTCCCTGTTTTGCCAGCGGGTGCCGCATTGCCGAGCACTTCCGCTCTCCATTGCGTGACGGCCTGTTTCAGTGTTTGAGCCAACTCTGGCTGCGCAGTTGCAATGTTCCGGGTCTGGTCAGGATCAGCGACCATGTCGAACAAAGCCCCCTGACCATCGAGACGATGCGTCTGCGTTCTGACACTGACATTAGGCCCCCAGGTGGAGAAGATCATACGATCCGGCCACGAGACAGATTGCTTTTTCAGCAGTGGGCTGAGATCGCGTCCGTCGAGCGGTTTGTCACCGAGCCGTGGCACACGACTGAGTGCGCAGAGTGTGGGCAGGATGTCGATGGCGCCTGAGATCTCTTTGACGACATGGCCGCCGGGCAAATGACCGGGCCAGCGAATGAAGAAGGGGGAGCGCACACCGCCTTCATCGGTGGTGCCCTTCTTGCCTTTCATGCCGCCATTCCAGCGATAGGAGTTGGGGCCGTTATCCGTGAAAAAGATGACGATGGTATTGCCGGCCAGCTTGAGTTCCTCAAGACGGCGGAGAACGCGGCCAATATTGGCATCCATGTTGGAGACCATGGCGAGGGCGCAGCGCGTTTCGTCGATCTCCTCGCCGGCTTTGTCACGCTCGCTGGTGATGATGTTCTTGTCTTTGAAACGTGCCCAGTCGGCCTGCGGCACGGCCCACGGCGAATGCGGAACATTGTAGGGGACGTAGCAAAGGAATGGACCACCCTTGCTGGCATCGATGAACTCGAGCGCCTTGTCGGTAAGCAAATCCGTCATGTAGCCCTTGCCGCGCACGGGCTGCCCGTTGTGTTCGAGAGGTGGATCAAAGTACTCCCCCCAGTGACCTGAGGTGAATCCATAGTACTCATCAAAACCACGCGCGTTGGGATGATAAGGCCACTGGCTGCCGTTGTGCCATTTCCCAAAGGCTCCGGTGCGGTAGCCCGCAGCCTTGAAAGCATCCGCCAAAGTACGCTCGTCCAGATTCAGTCGCTCCTGTCCGGTGGAGACACCTTTGACGCCACCACGGGGATGGTAACGACCGGTGAGAAACTCAGCCCGGGTGGGAGAGCAGACAGGACAAACAAAAAAGCGGTCAAGCTTCACGCCATCCCTGGCCAGCGAGTCGATGCTCGGCGTGACGTGATTGGGATTACCATTGGCGGAAACATCTCCCCAGCCCATGTCATCAGCCAGAAAGATGAGCACGTTGGGCCGGTCAACCGCATGAAGCGCGGCAGTGAGAAGTAAGCTGGCAAAGACAAGGCGTATCATGGCGGACCACTGTAACAGCAGCGGCGGCATCGCCTTTCAAAAATAAAAATGGCCGGATGATAAGCCATCCTGCCATTCATCAGTTCAAGTCGTTCTGAAGATTTACTTCTTCTTGCTGTCACTCTCCTTCGTCTCTTCGATGGGAGTGATGATCGGGCGATCCTTCATCTCGGGCCAGATGACCCAATTATCACCATCCTTGACGAATGAGATGAGGAAGAGCTCCTCGATGCGATCGGTGAGTGTCTCCTGCGAAGTGCGGACAGTGGCGTGAACATAGCCTTTTTCTTTTTCTTCAACGAGGCCGAGCACATCAATCTTGAGTGTCTCCTGTTTGCGCTTGGTCACTTCGGGTGCGGCATTGATGCGCTTGTGCCAGGCTTCACGATCCAGGATGTAAAACTCCTGCGGGGAGAGTTTCTCCAGATCACGAATGTCTTTGACGCCAAAACGCTCCAGCATCTGCGACTCCTCGGTCATGGTCGGGGCAGTCTTGATGACCGAGATGGTTTCTTTCTGCTTTCTGTCCAGTGAGCTGGGAAGCAGGAGGTTGGCCGCTGTCTTCCAATCCTGCTCGACCACGCAAACAAGGTACTTTTTCACGAGTGCCGAACAGGGATGATCCGCAGGAAGAGGCGCGCCGAGAGCGGAGCCGATCAAGGAAAACAGGCTGAGGGCCAGAGTGAGGCGAAACAGGGGGCGGACGGTTTGCATAGGGCTGCTTTGACAGAACACGAGTCGAAATGTTCGGATGAGTTCCTAGCCCGCGCGTCTGGCTGCGTCAAATGGAGAAAGACTCTCAACGCGAGGGCAATTTCGACAGCGAATCAGCCGGCACCTCAAGCACTTTCTGGCGACTGCCTTCACCACGAAGGAGTTGCACCTGACTTTTGGGGCAGCCAAGCACGTTCGCCAGGAAACGAACCAGCTCAGTATTGGCCTTACCATCCACAGGCGGCGCGGCAAGTTTCACCATCAATACAGGCCTGCCCTTTTCATCCGAACCCCAGTCAAGGACCTCAGAGCGGCGCGCATTTGGCGTGACTCGCACCACCAGTTGAACTCGCGAAATTTCATTCATGATCGTGAGGCGAGAATGCCTGAAGCGATGGACTCCGCCAATCCCTGACGGTGCGCCACTGTGCCGCAGCGTTTTGACTCGGTCTGATTGCTCAAATAGCCGCACTCAATGAGCACGGCGGGCATCAAAGTGCGGCGCAGGACGCTGAGATCGCCATGAAACAAGCCACGATTCACGCCTTTCAAATTCTGATCCATGCGGCGCAGAATGTTTCCGGCCAGTTTCCTGCCGCTGGCGCTTCGATAAAAGATCTCCATGCCGCTGATGCTCCGATCGCGCGAGGCGTTGAAATGAATGCTGACAAAGACCGCCTTGGAATTGCGGTTCGCAGTGGCGGCCCGGTCTTCAAGCTCCACATGAACATCCGTCCTGCGAGTCATGATGACACGCAGCCCTTTGGCCTTCAGCAGGCGCTCCAACCGTTGGGCGGTGTCGAGGCAGAGCTTCTTTTCCACCAATCCGTTCCACACACAACCGCCATCCCGGCCACCATGACCGGGATCAATCACGACCGTTCCAAAGGTCAGCGCCCGCGCCTGCGGGCAGCCCAAACACAGGATGGCCAGCATCCAAATCCAGACCTTGCTCATGGGTTCACTTGGGGATTTTCAGTGATTTGCCTTCCCTGATACTGTCGGACGACATGCCGTTGGCCGCCTTGAGCTTGGAGACCGTGGTACCGTGCTTTCTGGCGATGGCACTGAGCGTGTCGCCTTTTTTGATGGAATACGCAGAGGCCGATCCTTTGCTGCCGCTGCTCTTGGACTTACTGCCTGAAGATGTTTTCTTTTTAGCCGAAGATGATGAAGACGTGGAAGAGGAAACCTTCCTGACAGGCAAGGGATTGCGCCTGGAAACCGATCCACCATGAGAGGAACTCCACGAGTCGTTGTCGGCGGCAGAGGCACTGCCCTCAGAGGCCCAGGCGGTCACATAGTCACCGCGCGCATCGAATGGGTAGTCTTTCTTTTCCATGCTGTGCGGCGGTGTTTGGGCACTGCCATGCAGATCGATCACCGGCAGCTTTCGCGGCACGCCCTTCACATTTGGCGACGAGCCGCAGGAGGCCAGCAACGCGGGCAGGATGACAATGGATACAGCGGCTCGGATATTCGTTGGGATCATCGGCCCTAGTTTCGACGGAAGACGCGCCGCTGCAAATCCATAGTGAACCGGATTACTGGATCTGATCCATAGAGGTGGCGACCTGAGGGTAATCAATCAACTGCTCCAACTGGATGCCGTAACGCTCGGCGATCAGGTTTGCTTCAGACTCGGGATAGTCATCGCGATAATACACTTCCTTGACCCCATAAGCGCACAGCATCTGCATGCAACTCGTGCAGGGTTTCGTCGTGCAGGCTACAAGACGGACATTGCCACGCGTGAAAAGGCTGCACAGGTTCACTTCCGCATGGAGCATGTACTTCCGGCGGTCATCGCGGTCACTCCAAAAGTCCGGTGCCGCATTGTAGCCCGGGGCAAGCCCGTTGTAGGCGGTGCCAATCACGCGGTTGTCGAAATCGATCGCCACAGCGCCCACTTTCCGGAACGGATCCTCCGAGCGCAGGCTCGCCACATGGGCCAGCGCCATCGCATACTCAGGGATGCTTAGACGCGCGCGCGGCACCGGATTCACAGCCATTTGAGGGTCTTTCATGGGTCACTCCTCTTCATCAACTCCACCTTTGCCGCCAGCGAGGATGCCACGCTTGGTGCTGGATATAAAATCGGTGAAAATGGCAGCCTCAGCGGTGAGTTTCTGCGCACGCAGTTCTTCCGCCGCCTGGGCATTGTTCAAACCCGAACGGTAAACTTTTCGAAACGCGTCACGCAGGGCAACCATCTGCTCACGGGTGAATCCGGCACGCTTCAAACCCACAATATTCAATCCACGGGCGCGCGCTGGATTGCCATCCGCCGTGCAGTAAGGCGGCACATCCTGAACGATTTTGGAACAGCCGCCGATGATGCTGCGCGTGCCGATGCGGCAGAACTGGTGCACGGCACTCAATCCGCCGAGAATGGCGTGATCACCAACCACGACATGACCGGCAAGCGTCCCGTTGTTTGAGAAGATGACGTGATCACCAATGATGCAGTCGTGAGCGATGTGGACGTAACAGAGGAAATTGTTATGGCTGCCGATGATCGTCTTGTCGCCAGGCGAGGTGGCCCGGTGCACGGAGCAGAATTCACGGAAGGTGTTGTCATCACCGATCTCAAGCCACGTGGGCTCGGCGCTGTATTTCAGATCCTGCGTCTGCTGACCGATTGAACTGTAGGCATGGAAACGGTTGCCCTTCCCGATCCTCGTTGGCCCCATGACGGTGACATGATGCTGGAGCCAGGTGCGGTCACCAATCTCCACATCCGCGCCAATGACGCAGTAGGGGCCGATACTGACTTCAGCCCCAAGACGGGCGGACGGATCGATGATGGCAGTGGGATGGATGAGCATGAAGAAAAAACGGCGGACTAAAACGATTGAGAGAAAAAAATGAAGGGGCTGAATCCGGCGGCCTGAGAGGCATCAAAACGATACTTTTAGTTATTCAGCATCACCGGTCCACGACGCTGAACATCAGTTCCGCTTCGGAGACCACCTGTCCATTGACGATGCAGCGGGCGGATGCCTGCGCGATGCTGCGCTTGATCTTGAGCATCTCGGTCTCGATGATCAGCGTGTCACCCGGCAGCACCGGTTTACGCCACTTCACGTTGTTGGCACTCATGAAGTAGCCGATTTTCCCCTGATTCCCCGGCAGCCTGAGCAGCACGATGCTGGCGACCTGGGCCATGGCCTCGAGTTGCAGAACCCCGGGCATGATCGGGTGACCCGGGAAGTGGCCCTGGAAATAAGGCTCGTTGATGGTGACGTTTTTGATGCCTGTGCATTTGGTTTCGCCCTCAAATCCGATGATGCGATCCACCAGCAGGAAGGGGTAACGGTGCGGCAGGATGCGCATGACCTCATTGATGTCGAGCACGGCATCACCGCCCGGGATGTCCACTGTTGGCGGAACCATGGCCCGCATGGCATGGTACTGCGCATCGATCGCGCGCGCCATTTCGGTATTCGGACCATGGCCCGGACGCACCGCGATGACATGCCCGGTGATGCGTCTTCCGGCCAGCATCAGATCACCGACAAGATCGAGGATCTTGTGCCGGACAAATTCGTTCTCAAAGCGCAGTGGCTGTTTTGAGAGCAATGTTTCACCGCGCACCACCACCGCCGCTTCCAGTGTTCCACCTTTAATCAGCCCCTTTTCCATCAGAGGGGCGATATCCTCGTAGTAAACAAAGGTGCGTGCTGGAGC
>CAJCCF010000625.1 GCA_903960845.1 uncultured Verrucomicrobiota bacterium
GGACAAGTTCAGAAAGCCTGGACACAACCCGTGGGCTGGTGATGCATGCAGCTCCCAGCCTAACCAACTACGGTGCGCTCCATTCGCCCTTCCAGACCGGCCCGTGGTCGATGCCCAGGTCATCGCGGTAAAGGCTGAAGGTGGATTCCATCCCGGTCATGAAAGCGGCAAAGGCAGCGTCATCGCGCTGGAAAATGGATTGAGCATGGGCGGGGATCAGGCCGGCTTTCCGCAGTGCAAAATGGAGCTGCGTGAGGTTGTCGCCAAACATGGCGAGGCGCTGCCGCTGAGTCTCCGTGCGGCACTCCGCCAGGGCGCTGCGATAGTGCTGCTCCATGGCCGGAAACAGAGTCGCGTAGATGTTTTTCATCACCTCCTCATTCACTTCATACTGGCTGCCTTTGTAGACTGGCGACTGCGCTTCCTTGTGTGCGCGCATTTGCACATCGAGCTCGTCATCAAGCTGGCGCATGTGCCTCCATCCGGGCCCGTAGGCACGCTGGAGCCATTCATCGAGCGTGGCGCTGACATTGAGCCGGGCATTCCACATTTGTTTGGAGAGGATGTAATTGATGGGTGCGTTCACGCCCCACGCCGATGTGCCGACCATGCGCGCGCCCCAGGCGTGCTGCTTCGCGGCGGCGGGCAGCTCTCGCTGTAAAATGTCGATGGATGGCGGCAGCGGGGCACCGTGGAAACTGCGCATCCAGGTGGAGTAATTGTGGTAAAAGAGGTGCGGCGTGATCCCGCTCCAGCGCTGCATGACGCGCTCGAACTCCTCACGATAAACAGGCTTGAGCAAACCGTAGCCGTAATAATTCAGAGGTGCCCAGCAGAGGGATAAATTGTCCGGAAGCGCGGGTGCCGTGGATGGAGGGTACTGGTAGTTGTAATACACAAAGCCGCCGAGCCTCCTCCCGGGCCGCTCGCGCTGAATGATTTCAGCGACCTGCTTGTAAAACGTGAGCATGACCAGCGAGTGGTTCACTTTGCCATGCGGATCTTTGCCGAGCAGTTTTGCGCAGCGCTCACAGGTGCAGAACCCACCACCATCCGTCGGCGAGATGGAGGCCATCTCACGCTTTGGATTACGGTCCAGCGACTCAATCACGCGCCGGGCAAAGGTTTCGATCAAGCCCGGGGCCGTGGTGCAAAAAAACTTCACCCGGCCGTTGCGCACGGCTTCACCATTCGATGATTTCCATTCGGGATGCGCCTCCATGTCGGCGGGCGTGATGTAATCGTCCCATGAGTGCCCGTAGCCGGTGACAAATGAATGCAGCGCGTTGGTGAGGCGCTGGCGTTTCATCCATTCGAACACGGCGGATTTTGGCCGGCCCGCCGTGCCTTTGTCGCTCTCGCCGACGTAGGCCAGCGAGCGCACCGCCAAGTCCGGTGCACTGCGGATCACTTCAGGCAGCGAGATGACCAGCGTGTCGTGATGCTGCACATCTTCACCAAGCTCGCCTGGAAACAGCCAGCGCACGCCGGTGAATCGCTCCAGAAATTCCTGCGCGCCAAAAAGCGTGCCATGGCTCGGGACGAACCATGTGTCCGGTTTCGACGGCACAAGATCGTCATTGCCGGCAATGACGATGTCTTGTCCCTCGGCGCGAATTTCAAAGCTGTCATGTGCGAGAGCGCTGTCTGAGACGATGCGGATCGCGGGTGATTCGCTGCTGCTCGTGATGCGCAATTCCACGCCTGTGGCCCGGCGGATCACGTGCTGGATTTCTTTCGCGGCGAGTTGCGCTGTTTCAGGAGCATTCGCAGCGTGATGGATCACAGCTCCCGCCTTTCCTGCCGTCACCAGCGCCCAATCTGCATTCGCCTGCCTTCCGCCAAGTGTGAGAACAAGGAACAGGGCGGGGATGAATGAGCGGGTTGCATGCATGAAGTCAGGCAGACACATACGAATCTGATCTTTCTATTGTTCATGAAGGACAAAGTCCACTCGTGCGTGATGAATCCGGCGGCGCACCGGCGTTTCTTCCCATCACCCGCCATGAAGATGACCACCCGCCGCTAGTTTCTCCAGTCCGCTGCTCCACTCATTCTCCCCGCCGCCGTGCTTGGTCGTGCCGGGGCCGTTTCACCAAACGGCAAGATCCGCCTCGCCTGCATCGGTGTCGGTGGCCAGGGCACCAGCAACATGCGCGCCTTCCTGGCCGATGAGCGCGTGCAGGTCGTCGCGATCTGTGATGTCGATGGCCAGCACCGCGACAGCGCCATGAATCTGGCCAAGCTCACGAAGGCCGATTGCTACAATGATTTTCGCGAGGTGATCGCGCGCACCGATGTGGATGCCGTGCTGAACGCCACACCTGATCACTGGCATTCACATATCGCCATCGCCGCCGCGAAAGCGGGCAAGGATCTTTATTCGGAGAAACCTCTCGGGGCCAGTATTGGTGAGGGTCGCGCCATCTGCCAGGCTGTGGCTGACAACAAGCGCGTGCTGCAATGCGGCACCTGGCGGCGCTCGGGGCTCAAGGTGCGGATGGCCTGTGAACTCGTGCGCAACGGCTACATCGGCCAGCTCAAGGAGATCGAGGTCGGCGTGCCGGGCACCTTCTCCATTCGCGGCGGCTTCACCGGACTTGAAGGTCCCGAGCCTGTGCCGGCGCACCTGGATTATGCCATGTGGATGGGCAGCACGCCCGAGCGGCCCTACACGGCGGCACGCTGTCATTTCAATTTCCGCTGGATTGATGACTACGCTCCCGGCTACATCACCGACTGGGGCGCGCATTTTGTCGATGTGGCCCAGTGGGGCGCGGGCATGGATGAGACGACGCCCGTGGAAGTCAGCGCCACTCAGGTGAAGCGCCGAACCAAAAGTTTGTATGACGCGCCCGAGCATTTCCGCATCGAGTATCGCTACGCCAACGGCCTGAAGCTCACCATGTTCAGCACCGATGACAAGGCCACCTACGGCACCCGGTTCATCGGCAGTGACGGCTGGGTTTTCAGCGAGAGCGAGACTCTCAAGGCCAGCTCTCTCGACATCCTGCGCATCAAGATGAAGGACAGCGACACCCGCCTCTTTGCCTCCAAGCATCACCACCGGAACTTTATCGATGCCGTGCTTTCACGAGGCCCCACCGCCGCCTCCGCCGAGACCGCCCAGCGCGCCGCCACGATCTGCCACATGGGATCCATCGCCGCCAAAATCGGCCAACCGCTGAAGTTTGATCCCAAGACTGAGCGCTTTGATTCCAATGAAGCCGCCAATGCCATGCTGATGCGTTCCATGCGCGGCCCCTGGAAAATCTGATCCGCACCTGCCATGAAACTCCCATCCTGCTTGCTCGCCCTCGTTTTTGCCTCCGCGCTCACTGCTGCGGAACCACTGCAATTGACACTGCCTCCCGTGGTTTATGCCACGCCGGATGTGGAAATGAGCATCTATCACGACAACATCGTGCTCACTGAAAAACCGAGCGATTACCGCTTCGAGTTCGCCTGCAAACTCGGCAAGAGCGAAGCGCAACGCTGGACGGTCAAGGCCGGCGACAGTGATGTCGGTGACCACCCGGTTGAGATCACCGTCAAGGATGTCGAAGGTAAGATTGTCGAGAGGGGGAAAACCATGCTGCACGTTTCACCACGCAAGGCTGGCGACGGCAAATCTCTGCGTCTTCTCATCGTGGGTGACAGCCTCACTCATGGGACCATTTATCCCAACACCATGGCCAGCCTGCTGGCCAGGCCGGGCAATCCCAAGTGGACCATGCTCGGCACGCACAAGCCCTCATCCGTACTGCCGGGGGTGGCGCATGAAGGTTACGGTGGCTGGAAATGGTCGGACTTCCTAACCAAATACACGCCAAAAGATCCGGGTGTCACCGCAGGTCCGCTCGCCCGCAAATCCACCAGCCCCTTCATCTTCCCGGGCAAGGATGGCAAAACCGGTGTCTTCGATCTCGCCCGCTACTTCCGCGAGGACTGCGGCAACCAGCCGCCCGACGTCGTGAC
>CAJCCF010000626.1 GCA_903960845.1 uncultured Verrucomicrobiota bacterium
GTGTAGCCTTTGAAAATCATCTGTGGCTCGCTCCAGGTCGCGCCATTGTCGCTGCTGCGCGTGGTCCACATGTCGCTCTTTGTTTCGTCCGTCGGATTCACGCCTTTCCATTTCCACTTCTTGAAGCCGAGGTAGAACACATGGATCGCACCATCGCGCGAGGTGAGCACCGATGGATGCGCGGGCTGGCAGTCAGGATGTCGCGCAACCACGGTCTCGGGCGACCACGTTTTGCCACCGTCCTTCGTCACGCGACCCGCGATCCAGGTCGTGCCGGGCTTGCTGTAAGCGCCCGCCGGCGTGGAATACACGGTCAGCACCGCGCCGTCCTTCATGCGCGCGAGTCCGCAGCCGAGCACGGTTGGGTTGGGCGAATCGTGCGTGATGCCGGTGCAAGCCGGGTGGAGCGTGACGAACTCACCGCTGGTGGCCGGCTTGGCAGCCGGCAACTCAGCTCCTTGCAGCGCGGCGAACTGCGCAAGCAGCATGGTGGCGATGAGGGTGGTGGTGCGTTTCATGATTTTGTTCTGCAATCTGGCGGCGCAGCGCGGGGCGCCTGCCTACTTGTTGGACGTTGGCCCCTGATTGCCATGTGTCGGCTCCGGCACTTTAAGTTTGGCGAGGAAGATGCCTGAGGAATCGCTGTTGCAGCAGCTCACCCAGAGCATTCCTTCATGCTCCACCACGCCTGCGTAACTGGTGCCGTCCACCTCGGCGAATCGGGTAAGGATCGCCTTTTCGGTGTCCACCCAGAAGAGCGTGATGCTTCCGTCCTCCCGGCCAGGACCAAGCACACGCCCGGCAGCCAGCAAACGACCGTCGCTCAGACGAATAAGTTTCGGGCCACCCAGCGCACCGCGAATCGCGGTCTTCGCGGGCTGCAATGTGCCGTCACCCTGCCAGTCCACGGACACCGTCTTCCAATCCCACTGCTGGTAACGCGGTGCCTTGCCAATGCCAATCATGACGGGCTCCGATCCACCGCGCAGCAGGCAATAGGCGGTGTTGTCCGGTCCGAAGTTCAGGGCTGCTTCGGTGCCGCCGGTGTCCGGAAACATGGCTTCCTTCAAGGGTCTCCAGCTCCTGCCATCGCGCGTGCGGTAGAGCGTGCCCATGGAGTCCTTGCCGCCCCGGCTCTGGCTGGAATAGGCGAGGCTGTAGCCCATGCCGTTGTGCCACAGGACCTCCCAGCGCCAGGTGTTGATGCCCGATGGGCAGGCGTAGGCGCTGCCCCAGTCTTTGCCGTCCGTGGTCAGCCAGGTGACCGACTGGCGCTCCACGTTGGGTTCGGAATCATTCGGCGGTGCGCCTCCTCCGCGCTGTTCCAACTGATAGTAAGCACCTTTGTCCCGGGGCTGCCTGGAGACAAAATAGATCGATGTGTTAACCATCAGATTTCCTTCCGCGGTAATGGCCAGTTTGGGTTCGCGCACATCAGCGCCGTCCCACTGCAAGAGCGCCACGGTCTCCCAGTGCTCGCCATCGGGCGAGGAAATGATGCGCCCGCGCCCCGTCGGATGGTTGTGGTGAATCTCCCCTTCGTGAAAGCCGCAATACCAGTTCCCTTTGAACCGAATCAGATCGGTGAGTTGCATCAGCGACTTTTCCCGATCCGTGATCCGCGAAATGTCCCAGATGCGTTTGCCTGATACCGATGGGATGACCTTGGCCGGTGGAGCAGGCGCGCGGGTCTGCGCAAACGCCGCTTGGGCAAGCATGCACGCCATGAGCATGGGCAACGTGACATGGAAAGTGAGAGTTCGTTTCATACGAGGGATGATGAGTAGCAGGCGGCTCAGCGGTTCGCTTTCCCAAGACTGGCAAGGTTCTCTTCGGCAACCTTTCGCGAGCGAGCATCGCTGAGCCATTCGAGCGCGCTCGTCAGATCGGTTTCGGCCTGCTTCGCGTTTTTGGCGATGACGTTGGCACGGCCTCTCATGAGGTAGCCGTCACCGCGTTTCCAAAAGGGCCATGTGGCGATGTCCTCGGCGGCGAA
>CAJCCF010000627.1 GCA_903960845.1 uncultured Verrucomicrobiota bacterium
AATCGGGATACTCGGCGCGGATGTAGAGGATGCCATTTTCAGCACCGGCAAACCAGCCCGCAACCATCATGCCGAGCAGAACGCTGTGCGGCTGCTTCTCCATCAGGTACTTGTCGATGTAGGCTCCCGGATCGCCTTCGTCGGCATTGCAGACGATGTATTTCACGCTGCCTGCCGCATCCCGGCATGAGGTCCATTTGAAGTGCAGGGGGAAGCCTGCACCACCGCGGCCACGCAGACCGCTTTCCTTCAGCTCAATGGCGAGCGCATCGCGATCCTGGGTGAGCAGCTTTTTAAAGGGTGCATAATAGGCTTCGATGCCGGGGAAGGGTGCCGTGAGTTGCGCGGGTTGGAGATGCGAGACGACTTCGTAACGGTCCTCGGCATCGCCAGTGCCGGTGGTGAAAAGCGTTTCAAGGGCGCTTTCAGACTGGCCCGAGTAGTTGCGGCCCTGATATTGAAAGGCGGCACCCTCGTGGCAGCGGCCCAGGCAGCAGATGTGACCGATTTCTTCAGCCTTGAAGCGGTCTTCCATCTGGTGATGCAGTTTCTCCTGAGTGCCGGCGCAGAGGCAGGCGGAGCCGTTGCAGAGAAAGACCTTTTTGTTAGCATTCTCGGCCTTCAGGAAGTCGTAGGCGGAGACGGCTCCCAGGGTCAAGGCATCGCCAAAGAGCGACTCTTTGCCCAGGTCATGCACATCTCCCGGGATTTCCGCAGTGCCCTTGGCATCGGCGGCGGCGACCATGCGCTCGAAGAGATTTTTTTCGACACCCTGACGGAAGGAGAGATGGCTGAGATTCTTGGACATGGGTTGGAGATTGAAAGGTGCGGGCTGGATCTATCAGTGCTCGGGCCAATTCATGCGAGCACAAAATGCACTCCCTGCCTCAAGGTTTTCAGGTGGCTGTGGTGGTGCAGTCCAGTCTTGTCCGCCGGTTTGGGAGACCCGGCGAGGCGTTGATGTTGCTGTCCGACTTCCCGGTTGCTCAGTGATCACGCCGCGTGTTTGAGTCTCGGGTGTTTTCTGCGCGCCGCCTGCTTTTCCTCCTCACCCTGAGCTGCCTCCCGGCCTGCCACCGTGAACCTGTGTCTGAAGCGGTTCCGGCAGCCAAACCCGGACAGGCGACCGGCGCGGGCTCGGTCTGGGTGGCCGACCGCGAGGGGCAGTCCGGACGTCTCTTCCTCTGCGGCACCATTCACGTCCTGCGTGAGACGGATTATCCGCTGCCGCCGGGTTATGAGGCGGCTTACAAGCACTCGGACAAACTTGTTCTCGAACTGCCACCGGGTTCGGGCGCGGATTCGGCGCTGACAACGCGGATGCGTGAGCTCGGCACTTACGGCACCGACACTTCTCTGGAGGCGAATGTGACGAAGGAAACCTGGGCGGCGGTGCAGAAGTGGGCCCCGGCCCATGGGCAAAAAGTGGCATCGCTCAATCGGTTCCGACCGTGGTTTGTGTCCCTGATCATCACGTCCACCGAATACGGGGAACTGGGGGCCAAGCAGGCCATAGGAGTGGACCAGTACTTTGAATCCAGGGCGGCGCGGGATGGCAAACCGGGAATCGGCCTGGAGACCGTGGAGCTTCAGTTGAAGCTCTTTTCCAGCCTGACCCCTGAACAGCAGAAGGGCATGCTGGAACAGACCCTGGCCGAGGTGAGCACGCTGTCGCAGGAGTATGAAAAGATGATCAGTGCCTGGAAAAATGGCGAACTGGAGGCGTTGCAGGGGATGCTCTTCGATGAGGCTGAGCGTTTTCCGGAGTTGATGGACCTCTTTCTCAAAAGCCGGAACCTGGCCTGGATCGACCGCCTGGATGCGATGCTGAAGAACAAGGAGAACGCCATGATTCTCGTCGGCACCGGTCACCTGGCATCCAAAGACGGACTCATCCAGCTCCTCAAAGATCGCGGTTATCGCGTGCGGCATTTCCGGCAGGTGCCGGATTTGTAGCCCTGCCGGGTGCGAACAAATCCACCCGTCGCTTGCAAACGGGTGGCTCCGCCTGAATCGTGTCCGCTCATGAATATCCTCGTCACCGGCGGCGCCGGGTTCATTGGCTCACACACTGTCGAACGTCTACTCCAGGGCGGGGCGGATAATGTGTCCATCCTGGACAGTTTTAACGACTACTACAATCCAGCCATCAAACGTGCGAATGTGCGCGGCTTTGCCGACCGGGTCACGGTGCATGAGGGCGACCTGACGGATGCCGCCTTCATCCGGCGCGTGTTTGAAGAGGGGCGCTTTGATGCCGTCATCCACCTGGCCGCGCGTGCCGGGGTGCGGCCTTCCATCGAGCAGCCGGAGTTGTACATCGACACGAACATCAAGGGCACCTTCAATCTGCTGGAGTCGGCACGGCGGACGGGCTGCAAGCACTTCGTTTTTGCCAGCAGCAGCTCCGTTTATGGAGTGAACAAAAAAGTGCCCTTTGCGGAGACTGATCCGATTTTACAGACGATCAGCCCCTACGCGATGACGAAGATGGCGGGCGAGCAGATGTGCTCAAACTACAGCCACCTCTACGGTATCAAGACGGTCTGCCTGCGCTTCTTCACCGTGTACGGTCCGCGCCAGAGACCGGACCTGGCCATCTCAAAATTCAGCCGTCTCATCGAGGAAGGGAAGCCGATCGACAAGTATGGCGACGGCCATACGGCGCGGGATTACACCTTCATCAGTGACATCGTTGATGGCATCCTCGGCGCGCTGAACTACCGCACGGGGCCGGTGTGTGACATCTTCAATCTCGGCGGTTCGCAGACCGTGACGCTGAATGATCTGATCGCCACCATCGAGGAAGCGATTGGTAAAAAAGCCATCATTCACCAACTCCCCGAGCAGCCCGGTGACGTGCCGCTGACCTCGGCGGATGTGGGCAAGGCGCGCCAGTTTCTCAATTTCCGGCCGCAGACCACCATCGCCCAGGGCGTGCCAGCCTATGTGGAGTGGTTCCGCAAGATGCGTGCAGCCGGTGTGGCCGTGTGCTGATGCCCGGCAGTCCCTGCCTCCTTGTTTTGAATCGCTTTTTCCCTGTCAGATAGCTCCCTCATGACGTCAGCTCCCTACACTCCCATGACGCCCGCAGAAGTCCGCGATCTGCGGGACTCGCTGGACAAGCAGGGCAAGAAACTGGTCTTCACCAACGGCTGTTTTGATCTCCTTCACGCCGGGCATGTGCGCTACCTCAATCAGGCCAGGGCTCTGGGTGATGCCATGGTCGTGGCGCTGAATTCGGATGCTTCCGTGCGTGAACTCAAGGGCCCCACCCGCCCGATCAATCATGAGTGTGACCGCGCCGAAGTCATGGCCGCGCTGCGTGCCGTGGATGCAGTCGTCATTTTTGGCGACCCGCGCGCCACCTCGCTGATCGAGACGATCCGTCCGCACGTCTACGCCAAGGGCGGCGACTACACGGTGGATTCTCTGAATCCCGAGGAGCGTGCGGCTCTGGAAAATGTCGGGGCGGAAATCAAGATCCTGTCCCTCGTGCCCGGGCGCTCCACCTCCAGCATCATCGAGCGGATGGCGGCTCCGGAGACTTCTCACAAGCCTCTTCGTCTGGGCGTGCTCGGCTCTGGTGAGGGATCAAACCTGCATGCCATTTTGGACGCCATCGACAGCGGCCGCCTGAACGCCGAGATCGCCGTGGCCATCTCGGATCAGGCGGATTCACGCTTTCTCCAGATTGCCAAAGAAGCCGGCACTCCCGCCGTGCATGTCCAGGGTGGTCATAATCCGCGCCGCTTTCTGGATGCCGCTCAGGCGGAAATTGCCGGGCACTTGCAGGCTGCTGAGGTGGATGTGGTGGTTCTGATCGGATTCATGCGCATCCTCAAGGAACCGGTGCTGAGCCTGTATGCCGGCCGCATCGTCAATGTGCATCCCTCCCTGCTGCCGAAATACAAAGGCGCAAACGCCGTGCAGATGGCGCTTGATGAAGGCGAGCTTGAAACCGGTTGCACCGTGCATCTCGTCACCGACGAGATCGACGCCGGGCGCATTCTGGCCCAGGCCAAGGTGCCGATCCTGGTGGGTGACACGGCCGCGATCCTGCATCAGCGCATCAAGAAACAAGAGCACCAGCTCCTGCCCCAGGTGCTGGCCGAATGGAAGCAGTCCTAGATGCGGCGGGTTGCCGTTGTTTGACTAGCCGCTGCAAACGATTGCCAACGACGCCATCCACCGCAAACTTCCCCCTTCATGCTCCCCCGCATCTTCGACCGCTATCTCGGCAGGCAAGTCCTGTCTGCCACGCTCATGGGCGTGGTGCTGCTTAGCGGCGTGATGGTTCTGGGGAACGTTTACAAGAAGCTGGATCAACTGCTGGGTGACACGCAATTGCCCATCTCGGTCATCGCCGAGTTCATCGCGCTGATCATTCCGTTCTCCCTCATCTTCACCATCCCCTGGGCATTCCTCACTGGCATCCTGCTCGTGTTTGGCCGGCTGTCCGCCGACAATGAGCTTGTTTCGCTGCGCATGACCGGCTGGTCCATGCCGCGCATTTGCGCCTCCATCTTCGCCCTGGCTGTCGCGTTCACCAGCATCTGCTTTTGGGTGAATGTGGATCTGGCGCCGATGGCCAAGAACCGCATGAAAATGCTTTTTTACGAGGTGGCTCTGGAGAATCCCGAAGCACTTTTTCAGGAGGGGCGCGTGCTGGAAAAAGTGCCCGGCTTCCGCATCCACACGGGCAAGCGTGAGGGCCGTAACATGGAGAATTTGGAGATCATCGAACTCGACGGCACCCTGGCCAAGCGCGTCGTGCGTGCCCGGCGTGCCGTGCTTGAGACCCAGCCCGGCGTGCTCGATTTTACCCTGCATCTCTACGATGCCGAGATCGAGGCCATCAGTCACACTGCGGACAAGAAAGTGGACAAGATCGAGTTTCTCAAAGCCGGCGAGACGGCGCTGAACTTTCCCCTGTCACGTCTCCGAGACCAGACCGTGCGGGTGAATGCCAGCATGAAAACCACCGGCGCCCTTTGGAAGGAAGTCGGCAACCACGTGGACACCGTCACCAGCAAGCCGATGGATGCGATTCAGGTTTCCCTCTCCCGCACGGAGCTGAGCAAGCGCTACAGCTTTTCACTCGCCTGCTTCACCTTTGCCCTCGTCGGTATTCCTCTCGGCGTCACAGCCCAGCGCCGCGAGACCTCGACGGGCTTCGCCCTGAGCCTTGCCACCTCCGTCGTTTACATTGCCTTCATCATTCTTGGGGACACGCTCAACGACAAACCCGGTGCCATGCCGCATCTGGTCATGTGGCTGCCGAACGTGATCTTTCTCGGAATCGGCGGGTGGCTGTTTTACAAGCTGACCAGGAAGTAGGTATCAGAGCGCAAATTTGCCGCTCTGGCCCATGAAAGCGCATGGATTGTCGAACGTGACGCGCTGGATCATCTCCGGCGACCAGCCGCGCTGACGCATGGCCTGCATGGTCTTTGGCACGGCCAGCGGATCGCTGATGCCCCAGTCACAGGCGCTGTTCATCCAGATGCGCTCGGCCTGCCGCTGCTCCAGCATGTCGATCGCCCGGTGCGGTGTGCATTTGCTCTCCGGATACAGCGTGATGCCAGCCCAGAAACCATGGTCCAGCACATGATTGATCGTGTGCTCTTCCACATGGTCGATGATCACGCGCTCCGGGGTGATTTTCGGGAAGTTTTTCAGCGCCTCGACGATGAGCCGTGTGCCCTTGAGTTTGTCTTCCAGATGCGGCGTGTGAATGAGCACCAGTTGATCGTGGTCCTGGGCGATCTGCACATGCTGCTCAAAGATGCGCAGCTCATTGCGGCTGTTTTTGTTCAGCCCGATTTCGCCGATGCCGAGCACGCCGGGCTTGTCGATGAATTGCGGGATGAGCGCCATCACATCCTCCGCGAGTTTCATGTCCTCGGCTTCCTTTGGATTGATGCACAGCCAGCAGAAATGCTTGATGCCAAACCGTGCCGCGCGCTTCGGCTCATATTCGGTGATCTGCCGGAAGTAATCATAAAATCCCTCCGCCGAGGCACGGTCAAATCCGGCCCAGAAAGCCGGCTCGCAAATGGCCTGACAGCCTGCCAGCGCCATGCGCTCGTAATCATCCGTGGTGCGGCTGACCATGTGGCCGTGGGGTTCAATGTAGTTCATCGGGTGGGGCGGGGGAGTTGGCTGTTGTTTGCAGCGGGTTGGGAAACAACATCAATTTCTTCATCCTCGATGCGCTCCAATGGCGCCCTGCATCGTGGCTTTGGCGATGGGTTCCCGGCTCGGATCGCTGAAGCTCAGCAGCACTTCCTCAGCGCGCTTGGGTTCATCCAGCGAAAGGAGGGCGATGGCGTTTTTCAGTGCCTGCACCCGGAAGTCGGCCGTCTGGCCGGCGCGCTGCACGCGGTCCAGAAAGGCGGCCAGATCGATCAGCTTGCTGCGCGCATCCATGAACCCAAGGTCCACGAGATTTACGGATTGAGGAGGGGTCCAGTCTTGCATGGTCGTGCGCTTTAAATGGTCATCGAGCTGTAGCCGCCATCCACGACCATTTCATGGCCGGTGATGAAGGAGCTGGCTCCATTGGAGGCCAGCATGAGGGCTGCGCCGACGAGTTCGCGCGCTTCGCCGAAACGTTTGGCCGGCGTGTGGCCAAGAATTTTTTCCACCCGGTCAGGCGTCAGGACCTTGCGGTTTTGTTCAGCCGGGAAGAAGCCGGGAACCAGCGTGTTCACGCGGATGCCGAGCGGTGCCCATTCACGGGCCAGGTTCTTGCTGAGATTGTGCACGGCTCCCTTCGACATGCTGTAGGTGAACACACGGCTCAGTGGCATCAACCCGGACATGGAGCCGAGATTGATGATGGATGCGGGTATCTTGTGCTCGATGAAGTATTTGCCGAAGACCTGGCAGGCCAGGAACACGCCCTTGGTGTTGATGTTCATGATCCGGTCATACTCCTCTTCAGGGATGTCCAGAAACGGCGTGGCTGAATTCACCCCCGCGCCATTGATCAAAATCTGGCAGCCACCGGAGCGCTCCAGCACCTGATCGAGGAGCAGTTGCAAGTCGGCTTTGCGGGAGGCGTCAGCACTGACAAAGTATCCCGTGCCACCTGCCGCATGGATTGCCTCAAGGCGCTTTTCCGCCTTCGCGGGGTCACGCCCGACCAGCACAACTTCGGCGCCGGCGCTGGCGTAGCCTTCAGCAATGGCGCCACACAGTTCACCGGTGCCGCCGATGATGACGGCGGTCTTGCCCTGAAGGGAAAATAGTTCGAAGATGGAAGACATGGGTTCGGGGGGTGTTCTCAGGATTTTGAGCGAGGGATGCCGGTGTGTCGAATGAAGAAAAACAAGCTATTTGGAAAGCGTCATCACGCACTCCAGATGCTTCGTCTGCGGGAAGAGATCAAAGGGCTGGACGTTGTGCAGACCGTAGCCCGCGGCGGTGAAGAGCGTGAGATCGCGCATCTGCGTGGCTGGATTGCAGGAGATGTACACCACGCGGCGGGGATTGAAGGCAAAGAGCTGCTGCAGGAACTCCTCACTGCATCCGGCGCGCGGTGGATCGATGATCACCACCGTGTCCCCGCCATCATGAGGCACCCGGGCGAAGATTTCACGCGCATCGGCGGCAATGAATTTACAATTCGTTAGACCGTTGATCTCGGCGTTGTGCGCCGCCTTCTTCACCGCGCTTTCGGACAGCTCCACCCCGATGACCTCCTGAAACTCGGCCGCGGCGCTGATGCCGAACAACCCGCTTCCGCAGTAGGCGTCCACCAGGTAGCTCGCGCCGCTGGCCTTCGCCTCACTCACGGCATAGCTCACGAAGTCGGGCAGGATGAACGGGTTGTTTTGAAAGAAATCTCCGGCCTGAAATTCGAACTTCACCTTGCCCACCTGCTCGACCGCGATGGCATCGGCCCGTGTCAGCACTCCTGCCGCGGTGGCGCGCATCAGCAGCGTGGCGCCGTTTTTAAAACTGCCTGCCCGTGCGGCTTCGCGCACCTGGACCAGCTGCTCATTGAGTGCCGGCATGGCGATGGGACACTGCTCGACATCGACCATGGCATTGCGTGTGCCGACGCGCAGAAAGCCGATCGCGGCGACCTCGCCATCCTTGGGTTTATGAAAATGCGGAGTGATCTTGGACCGGTAGCCATACTGTCTGGGTGAGGCGATCACCGGCAGCACCGGATGCTCGATGCGCGCCATGTGCTTCAGCAGTTCCTCCACCTGCCGCCGCTTCCACTCGATCTGCTTGTCATACGCCAGGTGCTGATACTGGCAGCCGCCGCAGGTGCCAAACAGAGGGCAAACCGAAGGCACACGATCCACAGAAGGCTCCAGCACCTCCACGAGATCCGCGTTGCTGTAGTTTTTGTGATTGCGGTAGACCCGGCACTTCACCAGCTCTCCGGGCAGGGCAAACGGCACAAACACCACCCAGCCATCGACTCTTGCCACGCCGTTGCCTTCGTTGGTCAGGTTCTCGATACGCACCTCCAGCTCCTGATGATAGGTGAATGGGTGGGGGACAAACTTCCGTGGCTGCATCTTCTGCCTGTAGCAGCGTCGAGCGTGAGATCAACCTGTGGAACACGGCTCCAGTGCCGGATGACTGTTTGTCTGCTCCGCAGAAAATCTCCAACTTTGTGCTTGCGCGATTCTCATCCTGTCTCAGCTTAGCGCCCGCCAGAAAAGCGGGTGTAGCTCAGTGGTAGAGCATCTCCTTGCCAAGGAGAATGTCGCGCGTTCGAATCGCGTCACCCGCTCCATCAAATTTTGATGGAGTCCCGCAGGTTCAGTCTGCCAAAAAGAACGGCAACACTCATGTCAGGCTCATGCCGCATGACCTGATGATCCGTGTTGAGGAAGATGCATGGCCATTCATGCTTTTTTCTTTCTGTTGTTTTTCTTCCTGGCAGCCTTGCCATCGCTGCCGTCGGTTTTACCTGCGGCTGGGTTAAGTTCGGCAAGCACGGCGGTCAGGCGGGCTCGGGTGGCTTTGCTGGTTTCGCTGTCCTCGGCCGCGGCGACAGGTTTCTCGACAAAGGGCGCGTCGCTCATGTCGAACAGTTCGTTGCTCTCGTTCATCTTCCAGCCCTGCTCGCGCACGAACCATTTGTTGCCGAGCTGCACATAGGCCCACTCGCGAGGCGTGCCTTTTTCGCCACGCAGTTGTGAGGCGAGACTGATGCCGTCGATCTTCACGCCTTCGGGCAGTTTCGCACCGCTCAGTTCGGCGAAGGTCGGCAGTTGATCGGCGATGCTGACGATGTCTTTGCTCACCTTGCCCGCAGGCGTCACGCCGGGCCAGCTGGCGATGTAGGGCACGCGGGAGCCGCCTTCGAGCATGGATGCTTTTTTGCCGTTGACCATGCGTCCGCCGATGGTGCTCGGGTAGTTGAGTGCGGTGCCGTTGTCGGCTGAGAAAATGATGAGCGTCTTTTCGCGCAGGCCGAGTTTTTCGATCTCCGCGACGATGCCTCCGACCTGCTTGTCCATGTAACGGATGTTGTCCTCGTACAGGTCGCTGCCTTCCTTGCTATCAGGTGTGCGGAGGATGGGACCGTGCACGAGATGCATGGCGTAGTAGAGGAAGAAGGGCTTCTCCTTGTTTCGCGTGATGAAGTCGATGCTGAAGGCGTGGATGATGTCGGGATTGTAGACTTCCTTGCCCGCATTGACCTGCTCGCCGTTCTTCTCATACGAGTCCTTCCAGAACCAGCCGCCGGCGGTCGGGTCGGTGACATATTCATCGAAACCCCAGTCACGCGGCGTCTCGCCGACCTGCCTCCATTTGCCGGCTTGACCAGTGGCGTAGCCGCCTTGCTTCAACAGCTTTGCCACAGACGGTTCATCAGCCGATTTTGCCCCGGGCCCGCCACTGCGCCAGGAACCATTGCCAATGCCGCCGGTGCGGAAAGCGTAGCGCCCTGTCATCAGCAAACAACGCGACGGCCCGCACAGCGGTGCGGCGTAACAAGTCTCAAAGCGAGTGCCTGACATCGCGAGTTTGTCAATGTTCGGCGTCTGGTGCTTGTCCGCGCCGTAGCAGCTCACGCCATCGAGTCCGAGGTCATCGGCGTAAATGAGGATGATGTTCGGTTTGGTCGTCTCAGCCGCCAAAGTGGGCAGGCTGATGAACGCGAGTGCCAGAAGGGTGAGGATGGATTTCATGCGCGCCTGAAACGAAGGCAGCACGCACAATTATCAGTGTCACAACGCCAGACTCAGTGCTGGCGGCCCGCAGCCTGGCGGTGGCTGAGGGATGTCCTGGTGACGCTGGACATCTCGGCATGCTTTGTCCTGCCGGTGTGATTTGCCGGGATCGTTGACGCGATGCTGGCCATGAGGCATCATTTCCTCATGCCAATGACCTTTGATCAAGCCAAGTCCATGGTGGCCGCTCTGCCGCAGCAGGATCGTGCGCGGCTGTTTGTCTGGATGGCCGCCGACATCACGGATCAACTGCCGGGCATTGAGTTTGATTCGCGCGTCTGCGGCGGCTCACCGCGGATTGCAGGCACGCGGATTCCCGTGTGGTCGCTGGAGTCGTGGCGCAGGCTGGGGGCTGATGACGCGGAGATTCTGCGGAACCATCCCTCCCTTCAGCCCTCCGATCTGATCAACGCCTGGCACTACGTGGCGCGTCATCCGCAGGAGATTGACCGCGAGATTCGGGAAAACGAGGCCGCTGACTGACATGGCACGTCTTTATGCCAACGAGAACTTCCCCGTCGAGGTCGTCGAACGACTCCGTGCTTTGGGTCATGATGTGCTCACAACGCACGAAGTGGGTAGGTCGAATCAGTCCATCGAGGACGATGCTGTGCTGCGATTTGCCATCGAATCAAGTCGCTGTGTTATCACCATCAATCGTAAAGACTTCATGCGGCTGCACCGCCTGGTCATGAACCATGCCGGCATCATCGTCTGCACGCAGAACCGTGACTACGCGGCCTTTGCGGACAGGATTGACGAAGCCATTCTCCAATCAGGGGAATTGGCAGGGCAACTCATTCGTGTCATGCGTGGGAATCTGGTGTGAGGCAAATAGTCATCAATACAGAACATCCCCCGGAGCCAACGAAAAAGCCGCGCAGGTTTCCCTGCGCGGCTTGGTGATGGTTTGTTGGGCCTAACAGCGAATTACTTCGCGGCTTTCTTGAGCGCCTCGGCCTTGTTGGTGATGTCCCAGGTGATGTCCGGATCGTCGATCTTGCCGAAGTGACCGTAGTTGGTGGTCTTGGAGTAGATCGGGCGGAGCAGGTTGAGCTGCTTGACGATGTCGGCTGGCTTGAAGGAGAAGACTTTCAACACGGCGTCGAGGATCTTGCCGTCGTCGATGGTGCCGGTGCCGAAGGTGTCGATGTGAACGCTCACCGGAAGCGGATGACCGATGGCGTAGGCGAACTGGACTTCGCACTTCGAGGCGAGGCCGGAGGCGACGACGTTCTTGGCAACCCAGCGGCCCATGTAGGCGGCGCTGCGGTCCACTTTGGATGGATCCTTGCCGGAGAAGGCACCGCCGCCGTGACGGCCCATGCCGCCGTAGCTGTCGACGATGATTTTACGACCGGTGAGGCCGCTGTCGCCCTGAGGACCGCCGACGACGAATTTGCCGGTCGGGTTGATGAGATACTCGGTGTCCTTGGTGAGCATGTTCTTCGGCAGCACCTTCTTGATGACCTGCTCGATGCAGAATTTTTCGATCTCGGCGTGGCTCACGTCCGCAGCGTGCTGCGTGGAGATGACGACGTTCACGATGCGTGTTGGCTTGCCGTCGACGTATTCGACGGAGACCTGGCTCTTGGCGTCGGGGCGCAGCCATTTGGCAAGCTTGCCGGCCTTGCGGATGCGTGTCAGCTCACGGCCAAGGCGGTGGGCAAACATGATCGGAGCAGGCATGAGCTCAGGCGTTTCATCGCAGGCATAACCAAACATGATGCCCTGATCGCCAGCGCCCTGTTCCTGGGTTTTTTTGCCATCCGCAGCTGCGGCGTCCACGCCTTGAGCGATGTCGGGGCTTTGGATGGTGAGGTAGTTGTTGATGAAGATCTGGTCGGCGTGGAAGACGTCGTCCACGTTGGTGTAACCGATGCCGCGGACAGCGTCACGGATGACCTGGCCGACGTTGATGACTTCATCGATGGGCTTGGTGGTGCCGAGCTTCTTGTTCTGGAGCTTCGGAATGGTGATCTCACCGCCGACGACGACGACATTGCTCTTCACAAACGTTTCGCAGGCGACACGGCTTTTCAGGTCGACTGCAAGGCAGGCGTCAAGAATGGCATCTGAAATGGTGTCGGCAACTTTGTCGGGATGGCCTTCGCCGACGGACTCGGACGAGAAGATGTAAGAGCGGGACATGATGATGGGACGTTGGGTTATATGGACGAATCATGATTTGATGATGCGTCACTGAGAAAGGCAGAGTATTCCCCAATGCGGGGACGTCAACGTGGAATTCGGTGTGGTCACCATGCCCTCGGGCCGGGTGATCAGGCGTGGAGGCTTGGGCCAAGGGATGGAATCAATCCAATCCCAAAAAGCGCACGCACACCGAGCCGCCGACATTCACTTTCTTGCCGGTGAAGGTCAGCTTGCCGCTGTCCTGATCGACTTTGAAGAGCGCCCCGGTGTTGCTGTCCTGATGGACGACGATCATCCACTTACCGCTGGGGTCGAGGCTGAAATTGCG
>CAJCCF010000628.1 GCA_903960845.1 uncultured Verrucomicrobiota bacterium
CCGCCCTTTCCGATGCCAGGCGCGCTGATGATGAGCGGCACTCGCGCGTCCCACCCGAACAAGGTCATCTTTCCCCAGCAGTCGTGCTCGCCCAGATGGAAGCCGTTGTCGCCAATGATCACAACGATGGTGTTGTCACGGAGCTTGAGTTCATCGAGCGCATCCAGCACGCGGCCAAACTGCGCATCGGCGAAACTCATCGCCGCATAGTAACCATGGCGGATCTCGCGCTTCGCCTCCTCATCGAGCGTGCGGTGTTGACTCGGCTCGCCGAGGATTTCATGGTTCGCGTGAAAGGCGATCTCGGGCGCTTTGCGAGGCCGTGCGGGCGTCTCGATGGCAGGAATGTCCTCACGGCGATACATGTCCCAGTAGCGCTTCGGCACCTTGTAAGGCGAGTGAGGCTTGAAGATGCCCAGCGCGAGGAAGAACGGCTCCGGCTTCTTCGCGAGCGCCCGCAGCTCGGTGATCGCGAGACTGGCTGACATGTGATCAAAGCACGCTTCGTCCGGTACATCGCGATTCTCACAAAGCATGTCCTTCGCGAGGTTCGGCGGCAAAGCGGCCCCATTTGGCAATGCAAACTCATCCTTCGTTTTGCCGCCAGTCCGACGATCCGGCACGCTCAGCGTCTTGAAGTCCGCTTCCTTGCCATAACCGCCGAGCACCTTGCCAATGCTCATGGACGTGTAGCCGTGCCGCATGAACCACTGCGGCATCGTGACCGCATCCGGATGCAGATCGTAGAGATACTTTGTCATGCTCCAGATGCCGAGCGAGTCCGGCCTGCGCCCGCTCATGAACGATGCGCGCGATGGACCGCATATTGGCTGCTGGCAGAAGTTCCGCGTGAACACCGTGCCGCGAGCCGCCAACCGATCAAGGTTCGGCGACTTCGCCACCGGATCGCCATAGCAGCCGAGGCGGTTATTGAGATCGTCGAAGACGACGAAGAGGACGTTGGGCTTTTTCGATGAAGCATCAGCATGCAGTGCAGCGAGCGGAGCAAGCAGCAGCAGCGCGATGAAGACAGTGCGACAAAGAGATTGGAGACAGAAAAATGGGTTTCTGATCTTCATCTTTTTGTCTCCAATATTTTTGTCGTTTGAAACCATGTAAGATGATTCAGATCCCCTGAAGACGCTCGGTCGAATCGTTGAAGCGGTCGAGTTTCAGTCCGCCCCAGTCCATGAGGTTGAGGAAGAGGCTGCACATGCGGCGGTTGGGTTTGTCGAGGTAATCGAGGACGCGGCCGCCTCGGAGATGGCCGCCCGCTCCGCCGAGCAGGATCACGGGGAGCTGCTTGGATTCGTGGTTGCCGTGCAGCATGCTGGAGCAGTGCATGATGGCGGTGTTGTCGAGGAGTGTGCTGTCGCCTTCCTTGATCTCGGACATGCGCTGGCAGAGGTAGGCGAGCTGTGACATGAAGAACTGGTTGAGCGTGATGAGATCGTCCGGCTGCGAGTGAGCGATGTAGTGATGGTGATCGCGGATCCCGAGGTGCGCGTGGACGATGGTAGAGGCGTCGTTGCAGTATTTCATGGTCGCGATGCGCGTGGAG
>CAJCCF010000629.1 GCA_903960845.1 uncultured Verrucomicrobiota bacterium
GAGATAAAAACTCACGGCATTCTCAGCAGGCACCACGGCGTCTTCATCCGTTTGGAAAAGGAAAACCGGCGGCGTCTTTGCCGTGACCCGGCGCTCGGTACTGACCTGCGCGGCAAGTTCGTCGTTGTCATTCGGACCGAGCAGATTTTTGCGCGACCCCTTGTGGCCGAGGTTCTCGATCATCGAAATCACGGCATACGTCGGCGCCGCCACATCAGGCCGCGCGCTGACCTGATCCACGGCATCATGGGTGGCACCTTCCGGCTTCTCATCAAAAAGCGTCGCGGCCATGGACGTCAAATGCCCGCCCGCAGAAAAACCAACAATGCCAATGCGGTTCGGGTCGATGCCATACTGCGCGGCGTTTGCCCGCACATGCCGGATGGCGCGCTGCACGTCGATGAGCTGGATCGGGTAATGGTAACCCTGACTGCCCAGCCGGTAATGCAGCACAAAGGCCGAGACACCGAGACCATTGAACCATTTGGCCACCTGCGTGCCCTCATGATCAGCGGCAAGCCCACCGTAACCGCCACCGGGACACACGACGAAGGCTGCACCATTCGCCTTGTCCTTGGCTGCGGACCAGACATCAACAAAGGGCTGATCCTTGTCTTCCTTGCCCTTGGCTCCCGGCGCGCCATCAGGCCAGAGGCGGACTTTCACAGGCTCGGCGTGGGCGATGCCGAGTAGAAATGAGGCGAGGATGAAGCGAGAAATCTTGTTCATGAGATGGGAATCTTGTTAATGCTGACAGAATCCACCGTTCTTTCACCTCCCATGATCTCACGCCGTCATTTTCTATCCACCAGCCTCGGAGCGCTCAGCGCCACCACCCTGCCCGCGATCGAGCCCATCAACCGCGCTGGCAAAAGCCGGATGCAGCTCGGTGTCGCCGCCTACAGCTTCCGCGAATATTTCCAATGGAGCCGTGACAAGGAACAGAAACCCAAAGGCAACCGCAAGGCATGGAGTATCCTGGACTTCATCGACTGGTGTGCGGACAACAACATCCCCGGTGCCGAAGTGACGAGCTACTTCTTCCCGCCGGATGTGGACGACAAATTCCTGCTCGAAGTCAAACGCCACGCCTACCTGCGCGGCGTGCAACTCACCGGCACCGCCGTGGGCAACAACTTCGCCCTGCCAAAAGGTGAAAAACTCAATGAACAGATCGCCTACACCAAGAAATGGATCGACCACGCCGCGCTGATGAATGCGCCGCACATCCGCGTCTTCGCCGGCCCGCAACCCAAGGATCTCACGGAAGAGCAGGCCGTGGCCAACTGCCAGGAGGCCTATCAGGAATGCCTCGATTACGCCGCGAAAAAAGGCGTCTTCCTCGGTCTGGAAAATCACGGTGGCATCGTCGCCGAACCTGAAAACCTGATCAAGATGATCAAGGCCGCAAAGAGCCCATGGGCTGGCATCAACTGGGACAGCGGTAACTTCCACACCGAAGATCCGTATGGCGACCTCGTCAAAATCGCGCCCTATGCCATCAACGTGCAGCTCAAGATGGAGATGAATCCAAAGGGCAGCAAAAAAGGTGAAGGCCAGCCCGCCGACGTGCCGCGTCTTCTGAAGATCCTGCGTGACGCCAACTACCAGGGCTGGTTCACGCTCGAATACGAAGTGGCAGCCGATCCGTTTGTCGAAGTGCCCAAGATCATGAACATGCTCAGGCCGCTGCTGGCATGAGGCGGGAGTGGTTGACGATGGTTGAAGTCCGTTCTCGATTGATGCCAGCCCCCTCAGTGGCTGCACTGCGGCCAATCCATCGTCAACCCCTGTCAATTCAGGAATCCAAACCACGTCGGGTGGTGGAACTCTAAAAACTACTGTCAACCATCGCCAACTACCGTAAACAAGCTTCAACCTTTGCTCCCATGTCCCAACCGTCCAAATTCACCACCACCACCTGGCTCATCATCATCATCGCCAGCATCGGATTCCTGTTCGACACGTATGAATTGCTGATGACGCCGCTGGTCGCGGCACCGGCGATTGCGGAACTGCTGAAGGTGCCGATGAACAACCCGATGGTCACCGACTGGGTGGGCAAGCTGCTGTGGATCGCGGCGCTGTGCGGTGGGGTCTTTGGCCTGCTCGGCGGCTGGCTGGTGGACCGCTTCGGACGCAAGACCATCATGGCGGCGAGCATCTTCATGTACTCGCTGTCGCCCTTCTGCGCGGCGTTTGCGACCTCCCTGCCGATGTTTGTGTTCTTCCGCAGCACCACCTTCATCGGCGTGTGTGTGGAGTTCGTGGCGGCGATCACCTGGCTGGCGGAAGTGTTCTCAGACAAAAAGGAAAAAGAGAAATGGCTGGGCATCACCCAAGCCTTTGCCTCGCTCGGCGGCCTGCTGGTGACGGGCGTCAGTGTGTGGATCAGCAAACACGGCGCCGACCTGTCCCACATGGGACTGCCGATCGCCCTCGGAGCCACGGATCCAGGCTCATGGCGCTATTTGCTGATGACCGGCATCCTGCCCGCCATCCCGATTGCCCTGCTGCTGCCATTTGTTCCGGAAAGCCAGGTTTGGAAGGATCGCCGCGCCGCGGGCTCCTTGAAGCGTCCAAGTTTCGGAGCGCTCTTCTCACCGGAACTGCGTCGCGTGACGCTGGTCACGGCGGCATTGTCGGCCTGCGCTTACGGCATCGCATTTGGTGCCCTGCAAGTCACGGTGGCACGAGTCACACCCGGTCTGCCCGAACTGAAGGCCGAGTCCAAGGCGCTGGCCCCGCTGCGCAAAGAAGCCGAAGCGCTCAACATCGAACTCAACAAGCTCGACGGCAAAGATCCGGCCCGCAAAGAATTGATCGGCAAGATCAAAGCCAACTTTGGCCAGCAAAAGCCCCTCAATGACAAAGTGAAGGCCATGGGTGACAAAGTGCAGCTTCATCAGGAACTGGGCGGACTCGTCGGACGCATCATTCTCGCCGTGCTGCTCATCGTGGGCATCAGTCGCGTGAAACTGCTGAAGATTTTCCAGATTCCCGCCATGGTTCTTCTGCCGCTGACTTACTTCAAACTGTTCGAGCAGGGCGGTCCGGCCTTCCTCTGGGCCTATGGCGTTTGCGGCCTGCTCACCGTCGCCCAGTTCAGTTACTTCGGTGAATACCTGCCCAAGGTCTTCCCACTGCATCTGCGCGGCACGGGCGGCAGCTTTGCCACCAATGTTGGCGGACGCATGATCGGCACCAGCATGGCCTTCGTCACGACCAGCTTTGTCGCACCAAAACTCGCGGGCGCAGGACCGTTGCTGCCCCACCATGTTGCCATGGCCGCCGGCTATGTCGGCACCGGCATCGCAGTGCTCAGCTTCATCATCGGCTTCCTGCTGCCGGAACCGAAGAGTGAAGAGTGATCCCACGATCTTCTCTGCGGAATCGAAAGCCCGTAAACGACTGCCCTGATTTGATTCGGATCCAAACGCGTTGAGGATGAGCCAAATCAGGAAAGGCATGGTGGTGATGACGGTTATTTTTCAGCAGGCAGGATTCACACGGCATGAAATACCTTGTTGAAACGAGCCTGCGGGATAGCGTCGCCACTCGTTCTGCTTTGAAGACTTTTTCGATCATCTGGAGTTGTCTGGGCCTGGCTGTCATGGCAGCCGGTGCGCGGCTTTCTGCGGCAGACAGCCCGCCGGATCACGAGCTGGAAATCGCGCGAATCCAGTTTGAGCGGTCAATGATCGAGGTCAGTCTGGATCCGGTGAAAAAGCATCTTTTGGAACTGGCCGCGCTGGAGAAGCAGCGCGCCGAGGCGCGGGATTACACGGGAGCCATCGCCATGCGGGCGCAGCGCCGGAAGATCGAGAATGAACTGGAGCGGCTGGACAAGGAGTTGCTGCTGCTGCAAACGCGCGAGCAATCGATCAAGGCCAGCCAACTGCCCGACCGCATCCCATTGCCACTGGATCAGGCCGTGCTCTCGGGCGTGCGGATGGAGGGCGGCACGCTCACCGGCTGGAGCCGGGCCGGCGCCTCGGCAAAGTGGAAGCTCCCTGCCCTGCCGCCCGGCGGTTACGAAGTCATCCTCCGCTACCGTTGCGGAGCACTGGACGGTGGAGAACTGCAAATCCAGGAGTCGCGCTACAGCCTGAAGGGCCAGATCGACAC
>CAJCCF010000630.1 GCA_903960845.1 uncultured Verrucomicrobiota bacterium
GACGCAGGATGTACTTATCCAGCACGATTTTTTTGTAATGCGCGTAGTGCGACGGGCTCGGAACAAAAGTAAACAGCTCAGTGATCGCCGCCGGCCCGCCCACACGATCCAGCAAGCCCTGGTCACGCAAGGCATTCGTCACCATCACCGGATCGATGGGCAGGTTCTTGTCGTAGAACTCCAGCAGCTTCTCGTAAATGGTCCTGTTCGCCTCGTGATAAAATGCAGCGGCAGGCAAAGAAACGCGACTCTCGCTCAATCTCTCATTGGGATCCTGCAGCAGGCTGGACAGAACCCCCTTCTCCCCTTCATCCGAAAAAGGCAGGGCGCGATTGATGTTCGCCAGCAGTTCCTCCGCCGTCGGGATCTCGTTGCGCTTGCGTCCAAACGGATTGGCCTGCTGGACTGGCGCAGCTTTAGCGGGCAATTCACCGGGAGCGGTGGCGGCTGGGATGAGACTGGAAACGGATTCTGCCATGGGCGTGGAAGACAGGCCTGCGATGGGATGCGAATACAATCTGAACAACTGCCTTTTTCTGTGAACAACTCACTCGCGCTGCTCCAGACACTCCAGCACCTTTTTCAAAATCATCTCGGGCGTCTGCTCGATCGACACGGCTTGCAGATCCGGTGTCTCCTCAAGGATGGCGATCTGGCTGTCCAGGAGGCTGGCAGGCATGTAGTGCCCTTTCCGTGCCGACAACCGGTCAAAGATCAGGTCACGCCCGCCCTTTAAATAAATGAAAGCGATGTCATCAGGACCATCCGCAGCGCGCAACCGGTCACGATAGACCGCTTTCAGGGCTGAGCAGGCCAGCACATACACCGGCGTTAAAGAACGCATCTCCTCGATCCGGGCGCGCAGTGTCGCATACCATGGCCAGCGATCCTCATCCACGAGGGGTGTGCCCGAGCGCATCTTGGCCTTGTTGGCGTCCGAGTGGAAATCGTCCGCGTCTTCAAAGATGCCGCCCAGATGGCTGGCAATCATGCTACCGATCAGCGACTTTCCGCAGCCGGAGACACCCATGACAATGATGGTTCGTGGAAATTGGACGGGGTTGAAAGATGACATGGTCACAGACTAAACAGCGCCTCACGCGTGGCAAGATCTCCGCTCATTTCTCAATCAGTGACGTCTTGCAGAGATTGGCATACAAGCCGCCTTTCGCGAGCAACTCGTCATGCGTGCCCTGCTCGGTGATCCTGCCCTGCTCCAGCACATAGATCCGGTCGGCATGGCGGACGGTGCTCAGGCGATGAGCAATGACGAAACTGGTACGACCTTCCATCAACCGGTCGAGCGCAGCCTGGATCTGCCGCTCCGTTTCGGTGTCCACACTGGCGGTGGCTTCATCCAGCAGGAGAATCGGTGGATTGCGCAGCAGCGCGCGGGCAATGGAGAGGCGCTGTTTTTCGCCCACACTGAGTTTCACCCCACGCTCACCCACATGCGTGTCCAATCCCTTGGTCAGCCGTTTGACAAACGCATCCGCATTGGCGCTGACGAGCACCTCCCAAAGTTGCTCGTCGTTGGCATCACGGCGTCCGATGCGCAGATTTTCACGAACCGTTCCGTTAAACATGAAACTCTCCTGAGTGACGTAACCGATCTGCTGGCGCAGTGAGTTTTTGTTGAGTTCATGCACCGGGATTCCATCGATGGTGATGACTCCCTCGCTGTATTCATAGAAGCGGGTGAGCAGGTTGATCAGGGTGGACTTCCCTGCCCCGGTCGGTCCGACGAGAGCGATGGTCTGCCCGGGCCGCGCTTCTAGGTCGACCTGCTGCACCGTGGGGATGCTGCCGTAGCTGAAACTGACTTTGTCATACCGCACATGCCCCAGCACTGCAGGAAGATCACGACCACTGGTGGTGTCCACCTCAGGCTCGGCATCGAGAATGTTGAAGACGCGCTCACCGGCAGCGCGGCCGGTTTGCAGGATCTGATTGAGCTGATGCAGACTCTCGATGGGATCGTAGAAGAATTTCAGCAGCAGCAGAAATGCGGCGAGATCACCCGCCGAGATGCGCCCATCCTTGAGCGCGTAGGCACCGATCCAGAGCACCAGCACCATGCCCACGCTGCTGAGAAAATGCATGCTCGGGCGGTAGATGGCCCAGACGCGCATGACATGCAGAGTCGCTTGCTTGAGGGCATCGCTGACGTTGTTGAAGCGTGCATGCTCCTCCTTCTCCATCGCGTAGGCTTTGATCTGGCGCATGCCTGCCACGTTGTCGTGGAGCAGACTGTTCATGGCGCTGCTGGCCTTGCGCACCGCCCGATGGCGGTCTTTCGAAGTCGCGGTGTAACTGGCCGCACCGATGGCCAGAAACGGGATCGGAATCAGCGCATACAGCGCCAGTTCCACATCCGCCCTGAACATGAAGACACCGACAACCAGAATCTGAAGCACCGCCACCAATCCTTGCTCGATGCCGTCAATGAGCACTCGCTCAACCGACGGAATGTCCTCGCTCACCGTCGTCATGATGTCGCCCGTCGGCCGGTTGTCGAACCAGCGCAGTGGCAGGGTTTGCAGGCGTTGATAGATGTCGCTGCGCAGATCAAAAATGACCTTTTGTTCAAAGGTGTTGTTGAGCTGGATGCGCAGGGAGTTGAACAAATGCTGGGCAAAATAGGCACCCAGCGCCATCAAAGCGAGAGGCGTGAGCCGGTCCCACTGAGCCTTCGGCACCACGACATCCAGCACCTCACGCGTCACCGCGGGAAACACCACCACCATCAATGTGCCCGTGATCGCGCAAAAAAGCTGCGCTGAGGCCATGAACGGATAACGACGGAGATAGGCAAAGACGCGGACGATGGTTTTCAAAGTGAATCCTGTTCAGTGCGCAATTCTAAGCCCGCCGTCAAACATCAATCGCCAACTTCCCGACATTACTGCTGCAACCAGGTCTCATAGGCTTCGTTGATCAGGCAGTCCTCACCAAGCGCGTCTTTGAGTGGATCGATCTCTTTGCCGCTGTATCCCAGATGCAGGTGCCGCCGCCAACCTTCGGCGTATTCAAACTTGCCGGATAGTTCACCAACCCGGCGTGAAGCCGCATCCATGCTGATCAGGTAGGAGTCCATGCCCTGACTCACATCCAGCCAGTGTTTCTGGCTGATATGCGCGGCCAGCGATTCACGCTTGCGTGCATGAACCGGAGTCGTGTTCACATAGGAGCCTGCATGGATGCGCTTCCGCAGCGGATCACACAGGCCATGGGGCATGGCATGATAAACGGTCACGTCATGCAAAAAGGCATCCCGCGGCGGATCGCAGACAAAGTTCTGAATGCAGTGGGCAAAGGCAGCCGTGGATGCCAGCCGGCAGGCATTCTGATGGTCTTCCATGTAATCGGCAGGCGAGTGCGTGAGCACGATGCTTGCCTGCGATGCCCGGACCACCGAGGCCACCTTTCTCAAGTAGGGTGTGCTGTAAGTCAGCTCCAGGTCATCACTGATCGGCGGGTAAAACACCGCACCGAGGACACGTGCCGCGTCCTCAGCCTCCGCCAATCTTGTCAAAGAGGTCGTGGGCCCATCCATCTGCACGGAGCCGCCATTGCCGGTGCACATGTTCATGTAATGGAGATCCCAACCCCGGGCTTGAAGCTGCAGCATGGTTCCAGCAGCAACGAATTCGATGTCATCAGGATGGGCAAAAAGGGCAAGAACAGAGGGCATGGAGGTAGATGGATTTCAGTTCAAATGGAGAGGGTTTATTTCTGCCGGAGA
>CAJCCF010000631.1 GCA_903960845.1 uncultured Verrucomicrobiota bacterium
AGCTGTCCACCTTCGCTGGCACTCAGCGTGGTGTCTCCGATGTCGATGGTGGCGAGCAAAGAACCGGTGTTGGCGTAGAGCATTTGGAAGATCAGGGTTTCTCCTGCGATGCCGATGATGGAGCTGCCGGTGATGGTGGTGCCATCGGAGAGGCGGCCTGAGAAGGTGGCCTTGCCGGCAGTGCTCAGGACCATGTTCAGGTAGCCGCTGCCCTGGGGTTTTGTGATCATTCCCACGTCAGCGTGGCTGAGGTTGAGGCCGAGATTGTAGGACAGGCTTTTGGTGGTGGCGTCGGCGCCATAGACGCAGGGATTCAGCAAGGCGTCCCAAAATTGCCGGATGCCGCTGATGGCAACCGAGTTGGTGCCATCGCTCAGCACGCCGGAAACATAGCCGGCACTGGCGTCCACCTCAAAGGCAAGGATGAGTGAAGGCAGTCCCTTCCTCGGAATGGTGATGCGGCTCTGGTAACTGAGGGTGTTCACATCAAAAAGACCGCTGCCCACGCCGAGTGTGCCGGCGGCACTGAGTGTGTCTTTTCCGAGAAGGAGCTTGGCACTGTAACTGCCGGTGTCGAGCACGGTCAGGTCGAGCCGCCCGCCCTTGTTGCCATTGATCGGGGTGGAGGCGCCGATCGTCGCCACAAGCGTGCCGATGGTGGCGGCCGGCAGCGGTGAAATGGTGAGCATCGCTGTTTGAGTCGGGGTGCTGTTGCCTGCCACGTTTTTGGCGATGGCGGTGATGGTGTAACTGCCCACCTTGGTGGGTTTGCCGGAAACAACGCCCGTGACGGCGTTGTATGTTAGGCCTGGAGGCAGGCCGGTGATCAGGAAACTTGTGGGCGTGTTGCTGATGAGTTTTGAGTAGGGCAGGGGCCAGGAGTAATTGACGCCGATGTAGCCTGCCGGGGGCGCATTCTCATCGCTCAGGGCTGGAACGCTGGGCTTGGTGACGACGGCCAGCTGGGTGATGCCGGTTTGCACGGAACCCAGGCCGTCTGACAGGGTTGCCTCGCAGGTGTAAATCCCGCTGTCGGACCCGCTGACGGACCCGATGACGTAAAGCATTTTGGCCCCAGTGATTTTTAAAACCGGTGTTTCAGTGCCGGTGATATGTGGAGCTGTGATGCCCTGGCCGTCGCGCAGCCAGTGATAGGTGATTGTTCCAGGCGGTCCGGAAATGGCCGCAGTCAGGCTGATGGTGGTGTTTTGAGCGATGACTTTGGTGCTCGTGGTTTTGTCCACGACGATGACGTTGACGCTGTTGCTGGTGGCTTTGCCGGCGGTGTTGGTGGCGGTGACGGAATAAATGCCGGCATCCGTGAGTTTGGCAGCGGTGATGGTCAGACGGTTGGTGGTTTGTCCGGCGATGACGGTCGTGCCGCGTTTCCAGGTGAAGGTGGGTGGCAGGGATCCTGTGGCGGCGGTTTGCATGACCAGAGGCTTACCGACTTCCACAACCATGGGCACGAGCGGCTGGGTGATTGCCGGAATGGTGCGGAGGTCCAGCCTGACCCGGTTGCTGGTGATCGTCGTGGTGGCGTTGCTGACCTGCACGTCGTAGAGTCCCTCGTCGCCTGCCTGGGTGCTGGCGATGCTGAATGACGCGAGCCCTGCGCCGCTCTGGCCTGGAATGATCTCACCATTCTTGCGCCAGCGATATGTCAGTGCCGTGCCGGTGGCTGTGGCGCTGAAGGTAGCCTTGGTGTTGACCAGCACCGCCTGGGCCACGGGGTGTTTGGTGATTGCGGGAGCGATCTGGCCCTTGGCCACGGTGACGGTGAAATTCTGACTCATGGTGCCGTTGTTGAGATCGTTGGCGATCACGGTGACCTGGGTTGAACCTGCAGCCAGACCCGTCAGGCGAAGATCGTTGCCAACGACGCTAGCCGTGACGATGCCGTTGGGATTGGTGACGATGTTGTACGTTATTACAGGAATGGTGGCGGCCTTGGTGATGCGAACCGTCTTGTTGATGTCCATGTCTGCCGGTGCCGGATCGGCGTCCATTGGCACATCAGTGAAGGGAGACGCTGCGCCATCGACAATGAGTCGCTTGTCCAGTGCGGCATTGTAGGTGCCGGATGGGCTGGTGTTCAGATAGTTTCCAGTTCTTAACGCGGCAATGGCGTTGACCACGATCATGCCCGGATTGGAGATGCGTCCAAAGGCAGTGAAGCCGCCGTTTTGGTTGTCCAGATTGCTCACGTTGTTGGCGAGATTGAGAAAGAAATCAGTCGTGGCGCTGTCGGGATCACCGACATAACCAAAACTGTCGTCACGCGCCACCCGGTTGTTGTCGGTCAGGGTTGCGAGCGAATTGCGCGCGCCGACCTTGGCTGCGGCGATGGTGCCGGCGACATTGCCGATGCCGGGTTCATTCACCGCCGGCGGCCTGCCTGGAATGCTGACAAAATTACGTGGCGCGGCGATTGGTTTGAGACTGCCGCCTTTCAGGACGAACCCTGGAATCAGACGGTGGAAAGCCATGCCGTCATAATCGCCGCCGTTCACATAAGCCATGAAGTTGGCCACGGCGCGCGGTGCCAGGCTTGGGTATAAAACGATGTCGATGTTGCCTTTCGTGGTCGTGAGGCGCACGGCGGTTTCGGCGTCGGAATCAGAGAATTTTTCTGACAACGGAATGTTGAAGGGAGCATTGATGCCGATGGTGAGGTTCGAAAAGGTGCTGTTGATGCTTGGTCCGCTGAAGGCAGGCAGCACCCGGAGTGTCAGGGTGGCGCTGGCTGTGGCCCCGCCGGCATAAGTGACGGTCATCGGGCACTGGAACAAACCTTTAACCGTTGGAGTTCCTGCAATCTGACCGTTCGTGCTGTTGAAGATCAGTCCCGCAGGCAGGCCGGTGACATTCCATGAACTGCGGTTGGCATTGTTGGAAACGGTGGCCGCATAGTTGAATGGCGCACCCATTTGAACAGGTTCATGGAGGCGGTTGGTGAATCCATCCTTGGCGGCCGCTGTGGCGGTGTTGCTGTCCGTCGAGAAGATGGTTTCATCCTGGGATACCGCACGCACCACGAACTCATGGGTGACTCCAGCCTCCAGGGGTATGAAGACCGGTTTGCCATTGCTGTCGTTGGATTCTGTCCGTGAATTGACGCTGACCTTGGTCACTCCGGCGCGCACGGCGCGCGCGAAGTGGAATGTCGCACCGCCTGTCGGGCGTGTGTAGATGTTGAATCCACCCTCGCTGTTGGTGTTGTCTGTCCAGGTCAGGTCCACGGTGTTCGCCACTCCGGGGGAGGTGGTGGCAGTGACCTGGCTGGGCGCAGGGAAATCAGTGGCTTTAGTGACTTTGTTGGATGGCAGGCTGCGGATCGTCTGCTGAGTGGTCTGGCCTGATGGGGTGTAGGTGTAGAGTGCGACCACGCGCCATTCCAGACTGGAATCCTGCTGCACCGGCACATTGACAAAGGCTGAGTTTTCCCCCGTGGTTCCCAGACTGCTAAAGTCTTCAGGATCAGGATTGCTCATCAGGCGGGCCTGGATGTCATAGCCGGTTTCATTGGTGGAATTGTCCCGCCATTGGAGGCGGATCAGATCCTCACTCAGTGCGGTGGCGCTCAATTGTGTTGGCGGTGACAGCGACTGTGTGGTCAGCGCGGCTGTGCCTGAAAAGCCACTGGTTAGGCCGGTGATCAAAGGACTGGCGCCTCCTGGATTCTGAAGCGTGCCGCGCACCTGAAATTCATAGGCGGTATTTGGCACAAGGCGCAGACGCATGGACTGCAGCGTGGGGTTGGTGCTCGAAAGATTGGCGAAGCCCAGGTGCCGGAAGTTGATCGCGGGTGTCTGCACTTCACGAAAAATGATCTGATAGTACAACTCCGAGGGTGATGTGTCAGTCCATGAAAGCTTCACGGTGCTGTCATTCACATTGGTCGCCACCAGTCCGGTGGGGGTTCCCAGCGCGAAACCAACTTCGGGAATCGTGAAGGGGAAAATCACCGATGTGCCTTTTTCGATGGCCGCACCATTGAACTTCCAAGCGGTCAGGCGGAACTCCACAACGGTTTTGGGAGGCAGGCCGATGAGCGGGGAGAGCAGTACTTCCTGCGCGTTCGCCGCAGGGCGGGCGATTGTTTCAAAGGGCGAACTTGATCCGACGCGCACTTCCAACTGAAAGCCTTCTTCATCCAGCGATTTGTCATCCCACCGCACCACGTATGAGTGAGCCGCCCCGGTGGTGTCCGCCATGGGCACACCATTTCCGTCATATTGGATCTGATGGTTTAAGGTTTTGAAACCGGACTGTGAAAAGTCCACCCGCGTAATGGCCGGCGCTGCTGGGGCCACAGCGTGGAGGCTCTCAACCATGACCAGCGCCAGTGCGGCAACGAGTCCAATTTTGAAGAGCCTGAAGAGAGGTGGGATGGAGGAAATCATGGTTAGCCGCCGGAGGGGCTGTGCAGCTTAGACATGTCACATCAGTGGTTCTGCTCGAAAAGAGTACTAGTTTAGTGACTACACTGTCAATCCTTTAGGCTTTTGAGGATTCTTTTTCTAGCCGAGCCGCGCCAATTCGGGCAGGATTCAGTCCATGCATCAGCTTAAATCATGCTTCTTCGGGTTCGTGGCCACTGCCATGATCAGTTCGGCCGGCTCCGCGTCTGCCCAGACAACACCCAATTTCAAGACCCAGGAAATCGACTCCAATGTGGGCATTGGTTACGGCCTTGCGCTGGCAGATGTGGATGGCGATGGCCGGACGGATATTCTTTTGGCGGATAAGGATCTCATCGCCTGGTACCAAAACCCCAAGTGGGAAAAGCACATCATCGCAGAAAAACTCACCGACAAGGATCACGTCTGCATTGCCGCCCGCGACATCAATGGCGATGGCAAGTGCGAGATCGCCGTGGGGGCTCAATGGAATCCAGGCGACACCGTGGACAGCGGTGCCGTTTTCTATCTCGTGCCGCCGGAGGATCGCACTCAGCGCTGGAAACCCATCCAACTCACCCACGAACCCACCACGCACCGGATGAGGTGGGTTAGAAACCGATCCGGCCGTTACGACCTGATCGTCGCTCCGCTGCATGGTCGGGGAAACAAAAACGGGGTGGGGAACGGCGTCCGCATCCTGGCCTATCACAAGCCTGAAGATGTCACGCTGCCGTGGAACACCACGCTCGTCGCAGATGCCATGCACATGACGCATAATTTTGAAGTCATCCCTTCCACACCGGATGAGCCTGAATCCCTGCTCCTCGCCGGGCGTGAGGGCATCGTCCGGCTCACCTCTGGCACGAATGGTTGGCGCTCCCAATGGGTGGCCAGGCATGACACGCCAGAGCTTCAGGGCGCAGGTGAAGTCCGCTGGGGCGCTTTCGCCGGCGGGCAGCCCTATGTTGCCGCGATTGAGCCGATGCATGGCAATCAACTCGTCATTTACACCCCGCCACCGGAGGGACCCAAAGATGGCCTCTGGCAGCGCCGTGTTCTGGACGACACACTCGTGGATGGGCACGCTCTTGCCTGCCATGATTTGCTGGGCTTGAACAATCGCCAGATCGTCGTCGGCTGGCGCGCCATGAACAAAATCGGCAAACGTGTGGGCGTGAAGCTTTTTTACACCACCAAAGAGGATGGCACCGGCTGGCAGCAGCATCTTCTCGACGACAATACCATGGCCTGTGAAGACGTGATGGGAGCCGATCTCGACGGTGACCGGGACGTGGACATGGTGGCAGCGGGCCGTGCCAGTAAGAATCTCAAGATTTACTGGAATTTACGGCAATAATCAGGATGAAAAATCCCACTTTCCCCAGCAGAAGACGCTTTGGTAATCCGCCAGTATTTGCTAAAAAGACTCCTGCCATGAACACCGCACGTCTCGCCCTCACTGCCCTGACTCTTCTCGTCTTCAGTGCCTGCCAAATGCCCACATCGTTCGTTAGACGGGAAGTAGTCCGCAGGGCCATCCTCGTTCAGCCAGCCGACTCCTCCAGCAGTCCGCTCTTCGTCTGGCATGGGAGCGGTCAGTCCGGTTCAATTTATGTGACCATCGACCTCAGCCAGCAGAAGGCTTATGTCTTCCGCAACAGTCAAAACATCGGCTGGAGCTATGTGGCCTCGGGGCGCAGTGGTCACAGCACTCCCACCGGCACCTTCCGCATCTCCGAGAAGATCGTGGACAAGCGTTCCAATCTTTATGGCAGCATCGTCGACTCTCGGGGTAACATCGTCCGCAGCGATGCCACGGCGGGCGTGCATCGTGTGCCTTCGGGTTGCCGCTTTGTCGGGGCGCAAATGCCCTATTGGATGCGCCTGACTGGCGGTGGTGTCGGCATGCATTCCGGGTTCATACCCAATCCGGGTTTTCCCGCTTCGCATGGTTGCATCCGCCTGCCGTATGAAATGGCGGCAAGGATCTACTCCGTGGCTCCTCCCGGAACCCCTGTGACCATCGTCCCCTGA
>CAJCCF010000632.1 GCA_903960845.1 uncultured Verrucomicrobiota bacterium
GCTTTGCGAAGGCGAGAAGGATTGTTGAGCACCCCAGGACGCTCGAAAGCGGTGCCGCCGATGCGAGGTTTCGACCTCGCATCTCTGTCACCGCACTCCACGACGCTGGCGCGAGTTTGAGGCCACTTTGAATTAGTGAGAATTCCTCAAGGGTTCGAAAGCTATGGGTGAGACATTCATGGCCTTCGTGGTGAACAGTGTCGGGCATGCTCATTTCGCCAGACCTCCTTTCGATGGGCTGCTTGCAAACATCGGGTTACCACAATTCACGCAGCAGCCTGTGGATAGCACGATCTTGTTGCTTCCATCCCGAAGTGGGGATGAGCCACAGTTGGCACACTTGATCCAAGAGCGATTAAGCACTCGCTCGATAAGAACCAGAAGTGCGACCGCCCATACTCCAAGAATACCGATCAAGATGCCGCCGTGATAGGGTTCTGGTCCGGTCGGGCTGGTGTATTGTCGTCCCAGCCAGATTAAAGCCATCAACAAAGGAATCGAGACGAAGAGCAATGGACGCACCATGGCTGATTCAGCCTGTTTCAACCGCTTCTTGTAATCAGCACAAAGTGCGAGCGACTCAGTCTCTGACTTCAACCTATCAGGGCTGCTGGGAAACATTTTCTCGCCGCATTTGATACATTTACCGGAGGCGATAAGCCAGCGGGATGCCTTATACCCGCCATTATTCTTGCCGCATGATGGGCAGTAGATCGCGTTGAGATTGCGGTCGAGAAACATGCGGACGTAACCCCAGACGAGTCCAACAAGACCGATAAATGTCATGGACCAAAACATGAGCTGTTCAGGTTTGGTGACCGGAGGATTCTTTTTTCCGAAAACTGTGATCAAGATGACAATCGGCACAAAAAACAAAATTACGCTCGGCATTAACCGGCGGGACGATACCCGAGCAGCCCCTTTACGATGCTGCAAATATTGCTCTCGGGTGATGGTCGCCACGGAGATCATTTTGAATATGAGATAATCGGACGGGGGTTGTCGCTCTCGTCTTGATACGGGACGGCGGTTAATGGGGGACTTGGGATTCACTTCATGAAAAGCACCTGATCCAGACCCGACTGGCGGATGATAGATTTGAGCGTGCCCTTCTTTACCGTGCCATGCAGTGGTACGGGGACGGTGCGGCTGATGCCTTCGACATCCACGCTTTGCATCACCGCATGACTGCCTCGTGTGCGGACATGAGAGAAGCCAGCATCAGTCAGGATCGAACAAACATCTCGTCCTGAAAAGATGCCAAGCTTAGGCATAAGCAACCTCCATGCTGCGAATGCTCACCCCCGGGCGGTATCGCCGCTGAATTTCGGTGCGTGGTGCGGTCTCGATCAACAAGTCCACGGCTTCTCGCAAATTGGCGGCAGCTTCATCTTCGGTTTCACCCTGACTGGCCACATCCAATTCTGGGCATAGCGCAGTGAATCCGCTTTCGTCATCAGGTTCGATTACAATGGTGAGTTTCATGATAAATCAACTTAGCGGGCTGCTGAATGGATGGCAATATCGTCTTTACCCGACACTGCCTTCCATTTCGAGGTCAATGAGTCGCTTCAGCTCCACGCTGTATTCCATGGGGAATTCCTTCACGAGGTCGTTGATGAAACCGTTCACGGACAAGCTCATGGCTTCGGCTTCGGTGAGGCCGCGCTGCATGAGGTAGAAGATTTGATCGGCGCTGACCTGACTGACGCTGGCTTCGTGCTGGGTGCTGTGCTGATTGCCGCGGACACTGATGGCGGGATAGGTGTCGGTGCGGCTGTTGGTGTTGATGAGCAGGGCGTCGCACTCGGTGTTGTTTTTGCAGCCTTTGAGGTGCTTCGGGATGTGCACGAGACCACGATAGGTGCTGCGGCCTTCGCCGATGGAGATGGATTTGCTGATGACGTTGCTGGTGGTGTCATCGGCCGCATGGACCATCTTGGCGCCGGTGTCCTGATGCTGGCCGCTGTTGGCCAAAGCGATGCTGATGACTTCACCGCGGGCGCGTTTGCCCTTCATGATGACGCCGGGGTACTTCATGGTGAGGCGGCTGCCGATGTTGCAGTCGATCCAGCGCACTTCGGCGTCTTCCATGGCGATGCCGCGCTTGGTGACGAGGTTGAAGACGTTGCTGCTCCAGTTCTGCACGGTGACGTATTGAATCTTGGCACCCTTGAGGGCGACGAGTTCGACGACGGCGCTGTGCAGCGTGGCGGTTTCAAACTTCGGCGCTGTGCAGCCTTCCATGTACATCACTTCGGCACCTTCATCACAGATGATGAGCGTGCGCTCAAACTGGCCGAACTGCTCACTGTTGATGCGGAAGTAGGCCTGGAGCGGGTGCTTCACTTTCACGCCGGGAGGGACGTAAATAAAGGAGCCGCCGGAGAACACGGCGCTGTTGAGAGCGCTGAATTTGTTGTCGCCCGTGGGGATGACTTTGCCGAACCACTTTTTGAAAATCTCGGGATGTTCTTTGAGACCTTCGCTGCTGTTCACAAAGATGACGCCCTGCTCGGCGACGGCTGCCTTGATGTTGGAGTAGGCGGCTTCGGAATCGTACTGGGCTTCGACACCGGCCAGGAATTTTCTTTCCTGCTCAGGGATGCCGAGACGGTCAAAGGTCTTCTTCACATCTTCGGGCACGTCGTCCCATGAGCGCTTCGGCTTCTGGCCGTCGCTGAGGTAGTAACGGAATTCATCGAAGTGGATGTTCTCCAAATCTTTCGTGGCCCAATGCGTGGGCATGGGCTTGTCGAGAAAGACCTTCAGCGCCTTTTTGCGGAACTCGCGAATCCAATCAGGATCGCCCTTCACATCGCTGATGTAGTCGATGGTTTTTTCGGTGATGCCGAATCCTGAATCGAACTTGTTGCGCTCGGGAAAGGTGAAATCGCCGATGTTATCGACTTTGATGTCGGAGATGTCGTTGTCTGGGGCGGTGACCATGATGTTGGAGTTTGGCGGGTTTCGGTGCGTTTATGCCGCTGCCGCGAGAGGCTCCTCGTGGACCCAGTCGTAGCCTTTTTCTTCGAGTTCGAGGGAGAGTTCTTTGCCGCCGGTCTTGACGATGCGGCCGTCTTTGAGGACGTGGACGATGTCGGGCTGGATGTAGTTCAGGAGCCGCTGGTAGTGGGTGATGACGAGGAAGCCGCGGTTCTCGCTGCGCATGGCGTTGACGCCGCGGGAGACGATCTTGAGGGCGTCGATGTCGAGACCGGAGTCGGTTTCATCGAGGATGGCGTATTTGGGCTCCAGCATCATGAGTTGGAGGATTTCGTTGCGCTTCTTTTCACCGCCGGAGAAGCCTTCATTGACGCTGCGGCTGGTGAAACTGCGGTCCATCTCGAGCTGGTCCATGCGGGCATACATCTGCTTGTAAAATTTCACGGCATCGATGTCCTCACCCTTTGGCAGGCGGGCCTTGAGTGATGCGCGGAGGAAGTTGGCGTTGCTGACGCCCGGGATCTCATGCGGGTATTGAAAGGCGAGGAACAGTCCGGCACGGCTGCGCTCATCCACCGCCATGTCGAGGATGTTCACGCCATCGAGCAGGATTTCGCCGGAAGTGACTTCATAATCGCTGTGGCCACAGATGACTTTGCTCAGGGTGCTTTTGCCGGAGCCGTTCGGACCCATGATCGCGTGGACTTCACCGGGGTTGATGGTGAGGTTGAGGCCTTTGAGGATTTCGCGACCGGGGATCTGAGCGTGGAGGTTTTTGATTTCGAGGGGCATGTGGGGGAATTCTAGGAGTTGCGATTTTTGATGGATGGCTTGGCGGCACATGACTGGCAGGTGCCGTGGATGGCGAGGTCCGTGCGGGTGACTTTGGTGCCGGCCGGGAGATTCCAGAACTTCGCGGGATCAAAGTCGGCGGCGGGATGGGCATCGATAACCTTCCCGCAGGTTTCGCAGTGGAAGTGGACGTGCTCGTGAAGATTGGCGCAGTAGCGGGATTGGCCCCGCTCGAGGTTGACGAGCTTGATGAGGCCGGCGGTCGTGAGGTGCTCCAGGCAATTGTAAACCGTGGCCAGAGAGATGTGCGGGGAGCGGCTTTTCACCCGGTCCAGGATGTCGTAGGCCGTGGGGTGATCCGTGGAGGAGGCGAGCACGTCGAAAACCTCCCTGCGGTGGGGGGTCAGACGGGCGTCGGTGCCAAGCACGGCAAGCCGACAATCCAGGCCGGTCGGCTTGGCAGGAGTGCGTGTGGTGGAAAGCGTCATGGTGTTTTTAGAATTAGAATGATTCTAACTCCATCAGAAATGCCTCTTTGGCAAGGGCGGATGCCGTGCGCTGGAAAAAAGTTCTTTTGGCAGGCGACGACCTTCCCATCTCAATGCTACAGCTCCGGGATGACCCGAACCCAATCCGATGATCTCCCGTGGACTGAGCAGAATTCTCCGAAGGGCAAGTTTGGCATTCAGCGCCGTGCAATTTCACAGGCGGCGGGCGGCAAGAAGGACATCGGCACCTGGGGTGGTGGACATCCCTTTGATCTCGAAATTCACCGCGTTCCTCCGGGCAAAATCAATTTCCCGCTGCATGAGCACTCGGCTCAGTGGGAGGCCTATTACATCCTGTCCGGCAGCGGCAAAGTGCGGAGCCGGGACGGTAAGGAGGCGATCAAGGCGGGCGATTACCTCGTCTTTTCACCCGGTGAGGCGCATCAACTCATCAATACGGGTTCGGAAGACCTTACCTACCTCGTCATCGCCGATCAGCCGCAGGCTGATGTGATCCACTACCCGGATTCGGGCAAATGGTTCGTGAAGCCGCAGAAAAAAGTCTTTGAGATGGTGGAAGTGGAATATTTTAAGGAGGAAGAATAATGAACATGCTCCGTCTCGTCGCCATCGTCGCCATGTCTTCTAACCGTGTCATCGGGCGCGATGGTGCACTGCCCTGGCATTTCCCGGAGGATTTGAAATTCTTCAAACGCACGACGCTGGGGCACCCCATCCTCATGGGACGCACGACTTTTGAGTCGATCGGTCGCCCGCTGCCCGGAAGGCAGAACATTGTGCTCAGCCGGACCATGGAGCCGCGTGAAGGCATCACCGTCATTCGTGACGTGTCCGAGCTCAGCCGGATCTGCCCGGTCGACAGCACTGTTTTTGTGATCGGGGGTGCGCAGGTCTATCGCGAATTGCTGCCTCACTGTGAGGGGCTTTACCTGACGTGGATCGAGCAGCCTTATGAGGGAGACACCAGCCTGCCTGCCTTTGAGCATTTGTTCGGGCTGAAAAAAGTGATCGAGAAAACAGACGCGTTGGAGTTTCGCTATTACGAGCGGAAGTAGCCGGGGATCAGGGACAAAAACAAAACAGCTCTGCGGGCGGGCCGCAGAGCTGTGATGAAATGATTGGGAGGCTTTGAATTAAGCGACCACGGCGCGAGCCACGTCCTTGACGGTGATGGCTTGCTTGCCCTTGCGGCCACGGAGGTAATGCAGGCGGGCGCGGCGCACACGGCCGGACTTCACGATTTCGATCTGTGCAACCTTCGGGCTGTGCAGGGGGAACACGCGCTCCACGCCTTCTCCATAGGAGATCTTGCGGACGGTGAAAGCCTCGTTGATGCCGGAACCCTTGTGGGAAATGATGATGCCTGCGAAGATCTGGATACGTTCCTTGTCACCTTCGATGACTCGGGTATGCACTTTCACGGTATCGCCGATTCTGAAGGCGGAAACGTCCTTCTTGATCTGCTCGGCGTCAATTTTGTCGATGATGTTGCTCATAAGATACAGTTTTTGTCCTGACCGCGAAGTTCCCGTGAGAGGCGAACCGGATGAGGGGCGCGCATAGTGGATGTGATCTGCTGCTCCGCAACCACTTTTTCCAGCCTTGCTCAGAGAGGCTGCCCCTGCGATAGGCAGAAGGATGATCGCTGACTATCTCCTCATCGATGTGGGCAATGGCCGAACCAAGCTGGGTTTGGCCTCGCGAGACGCCATTTTGGACCGCCGGGACTGCCCGACGCGGGGTGTCACGGCTGCCCAGATACGAGAGGCTGTCGCGGGGTGGGAATTCCGTGCTGCTGTGTTGTGCAGCGTGGTGCCGGATGCCGTCGCGGCGTTTCGGGAGGCGCTCACGGTGGAGCTGACCGAACTGCGCCATGACACCCCCATGGGTATCGGGATCCGCTACCCAAGCCCGGCCAGCATCGGCCCGGACCGTCTGGCCAATGCCGTGGCGCTGGCTCATCTGCACGGCGCACCGGGGATCGTGATCGATTTCGGCACCGCGGTGACTTTCGACATCCTTTCCGCAGACAAACACTACATTGGCGGCGTGATCGCCCCCGGATTGCGTCTGATGACTGATTATCTGCATGAGCGCACCGCCCTGCTGCCTCAGGTCGAGCTTCAGGAGCCTGTCTCCGCCATCGGGCAGTCCACCATCGGCGCCATCCAGGCTGGAGCCGCCATTGGCTATCGTGGCATGATCCGCGGCATCCTGGAGGCCCTGAGAAAAGAACTGCCCCGGGGCCAACCTGTCCACGTCGTGGCCACCGGAGGCGATGCCGGGTGGATCATCTCCGGCATGGACGAGCACATTCCCGTGGATCCGGATTTGACCTTGCACGGGCTGCGATTGGTGGGCAATCTCCGCGCCCTTTCTCATGTCTGACAAATCCATCACCTCCGTCGGAATCGATTTCGGCGGCACCTCAGTCAAGCTCGGCGTCTGCCGCGACGGCGAACTCCTCGCGCTCGACACTCCCATCACCACGGCTGACTTCAATGGCCCGGCGGCTTTGATCACTGAAATGGCGGCGCGCGTGGCTAAACTTCGCGAGCAGCATCCCGAGATCGCCGCGATCGGCGTCGGTGTGCCCGGGCTCGTTGATTTTGAGCATGGCTTTGTCCACATCCTCACCAATGTCCCCGGCTGGAAGCATGTGCCATTGAAGGCCATCCTCAGTGAAAAAACCGGATTGCCCGTCGTGGTCGAAAATGACGCGAACGCAATGGCTTACGCTGAGTTCCGCTATGGAGCAGCGCGCGGCTTGAACAACATCGTCGCGCTCACCATGGGCACGGGCATTGGCGGCGGGCTGATCCTCAACGGCCAGATGTATCGCGGCAGCGGTTGCGCCGCAGGCGAGATCGGCCAGATGAGCATTCATTGCGATGGCAAAGCGGGCCACTACGGCAATCTCGGCGCGCTGGAAAAATACACCGGCAACCGCGAAATCGCTGAGCACGCCGTTCAGCGCTACGCTGAGGCAAACATCATCAAGAGCATCGAGGAATGCACGCCCAAGAAGATCGCCGATGCCGCTGAAGCGGGCGACGACATCGCGCGGCAGATCTGGCAGGAGATCGCCGACTGGCTCGGCACCGCCCTTGCCAGCATCGCCTGGCTGCTGAATCCGGACGCCTTCGTCATCGGCGGCGGTGTGGCACAGGCCGGCGACCTCATCTTTGATCCGTTGAAGCGCAAAGTTCAGTCCATGCTCAGCACCGTTGTCTGGGAGCGCCTGCAAATCCTGCCCGCCAAATACAGCAACGAAGCCGGCATCATTGGCAACGCAGCTTTGGCGGCGGACGCCATCAAGGCCTGAGCCCAACAGGGTCCGGCATTGGACAACATCATTTGTTATCCTTCAGGCCGAGTCCAAAGCTGAAGATGATGGTCGCCGCGACCAGCATGGACACGCACAGGTAATACAGTCCGCCGACGAATGAGCCCGTCAGCTTCTCGACGCTGCCCAGCACGGTGGGTCCGAGGAAGCCGCCGAGATTGCCGATCGAGTTGATGAGGCCAATGCTGCCCGCCGCCGCCGACTCGGTGAGAAACATGCTGGGCAGCGCCCAGAAGGCCGGCATATAGCTTTTAAAACCCGCAAAGGCGAGCATCAGGCAGACCATGGTCAACGGCAGATGACCCTGCGTGTGCGGCATCACACCCAGAGCTGCGGAACCCATGATGATGGGCAGCACGGCGTGCCAGCGGCGCTCCTTGAAGTGATCCGAGCTCCAGCCCGCGATGAGCTGACCACACATGGCCACAAAGGGCGGCAGCATGATCAGCCAGGTCAGCTTGCTCATGTCCATGTTGTACCAGGATTTCAAAATGCTCGGCATGAAAAACTCAATGCCGTAACTGCCCGTAACCGTGCAGAAGTAGGCCAGCGCGAGCAGCAAAACCTTCGGGTGCCGCAGCGCCTCGATTACAGTCATGCGCCTGCCTTTGCGCGTCTCGCCCCGTTCGCGTTCGAGCTCGCTCTCCAGTGCCTCAGCTTCCTCTGCGGTGAGCCACTTGGCATGCTTGGGACGGTCCACCAGCCAGAAGTAAACCAGAATGCCAAGGACCACCGCCGGCACGGCCCAAAACACATACACCCACTGCCAGCCCACCATGCCGAGCACCGGGGGATTATCGGGACCGTGGCCGATGGCGAGCAGCCAGTTGGAAATCTTCGGGCTGATGATCTGTGCAAACGGTGTCGCAATCAGGAAGGTGGCAAGTGCGCGACCGCGATCCCGGCTGGGGAACCAGTGGGTCAGGTACACCACCACACCGGGGAAAAAGCCCGCTTCGGCCAGCCCCAGGAAGAACCTCACCACATAGAACTGCGTGGGCGTTTTCACCAGGGCCGTGAGCCCTGCCATGATGCCCCAGGTGACCATGATCCGGCAGATCCATTTGCGTGCGCTCCAGCGCTCAACCATCAGCGTGCCGGGGATCTCCAGCAGGAAGTAACCGAGAAAGAAAATGCCCGCGCCGAAACCGATGACCGCATTGTCAAAGCCGGGTAGATCGCGCGTCATCGTCAGCTTCGCCACGGCCACATTTTGCCGGTCGACATAGGCGATCATGTAGCTCACGAAGAGCAGAGGCAGCAGACGCCAGTAGGCTTTGGAGCGGGCGCGGTCGAGCGGTGATGGAGTGTCAGTGGCCATGGTCAGGGGAGCCGGATGCTAGCGACCACTCCGGGGAACTCCAGACAAATACTCAGGCCTGTTCAGCGAGAGTCAGCAGTTCGACCGGATGATTCACGATCAGATCAGCGCCATGCTCGCGCAGTTCCGCCACCGAGCGGAAGCCCCAGCTCACGCCGATGCCGAGCATTCCCGCGTTTTTAGCAAAGGCCATGTCGATGCCTGAGTCACCCACATAGGCCAGGTCCGCAGTCGCCAGTCCGAGCACCGCGGCCATTTCATGCGCGCCCGCAGCATCCGGTTTGCGCGGCACTTCAGTGCGCTGGCCCAGGATGTGATCAAACACCGCCGGTCCAAAAAAATGCTCCGTCATCGGCACCGTGAAACGATGCGCCTTGTTCGAAATCACGCCCAGTTTCACGCCCTGAGCCTTCAGCGCCGCCAGCATCTCCACGATGCCCGCATAAGGCCGCGTCTGCTCCTGCCAGAGCTGGTCGTAATGCGCCCGGTACTCCTCCACGCAGGTCAGGATCAGCGACTCCTCACGCGCCTGTTCCGGCAGCGCCCGCTCCACCAGCTTTTCCATGCCATCTCCGATCATCTGCGTGAAGTCGCCCGCAGCGCAGCGCGGATAGCCGCGCCCATCCAGCATTCGGTTGATCGACTCTGCGATGTCCGCGAGCGAGTCGATCAAGGTTCCGTCGAGGTCGAAGATGTAGGCTTTTGGGGTGGGCATTTGCCCCTCTCGCTTCGAATGTCTGACTGTTCAAGTCTCCTGCCCGTCTCTAGCGGTGACCATTGCCATAAGTATTGATTTGAGTGAGAAAGTCTGCCAGACTCCGGACCACTGCTGCTTACCGAATGAAAGCCCTTCTGCTGCTCTTCACCATCCTCTGCCTCGGGGTGCCTGGGGGGGTGGTGGCGCAGACTTCGACGTTGTTCACGATGCAGGACAACGGGCCGCGTTCGCAGCGGATCAACATCGTCTTTCTTTCCGAGGGCTACACGACGGCGGACATGCCGAACTTTGCGACGCATGTGACCAATGCGATGAACTTCCTTTTCACGCGGGAGCCGTGGCAGCAGTACCGAAGCTACTGCAATGTCTATCGCATCGAGATCGCGTCGAATCAGAGCGGCTGTGACAATGGCAACACGAGCGGGGTCAACGGCACGCGGGACACTTATTTCAGCGCGGGCTTTAACACGCCGAGCGTGAGCCAGTTGCTGACGCTGGCGGGCACCGGCATGAGCCGTGCCTTCAGTCTGCTGAACACGCATGTGCCGGAGTATGATGTGCCGGTGGTGCTGGTAAATGACACGAAGTATGGCGGTGCTGGTGGCACGATCTCCGTGGTTTCGGTTCATGCTTCGAGCGCTGCCATCGTCGAGCATGAGATCGGGCATTCCTTTGCCCAACTGGCGGACGAATATGACCAAGAGTACGCGGGCTACTATCCCGCAGAGAGGCCGAACAACACGGCGCAGACCACACGCGCGCTGATCCGCTGGAATCACTGGATCGACGCCACGACCCCGGTGCCGACACCGGAGACGGCGACTTACGACAGCCTGGTGGGATTGTTTGAAGGCTCGATGTACCGCATCGCAGGCCAGTATCGTCCGCACAACAACTCCCTCATGCGCAGTCTCAACCGCCCCTGCGGTCCGGTGAACCGCGAGCAGTTCGTGCTGCAATTCTACAGCCGTGTCAGTCCTATCGACAGCTTCCTGCCTGCTTCGACGACATCCACTGTCACCTCGCCATCGCCGCTGAGTTTTCGGGTGACCCCGAAATCGCCCTCCAGCGGCGTGGCCCTGCAGGTAAGCTGGAAGATCGACGGCGTGCTGCAAAGCGGTCAGACGGCGAGCCAGTTCAGCAAGCTCTCTGACTTGATCGGCAATGGCTCACATACCGTTACCGCGACGGTGGTCGATCCGACGAGCTTCGTGCGACTGGACCCGACCGGCCTTCTGGATGAGACGGTGACATGGAATCTCACCCTGAGCGGCCAGATCCCCGCGACGCTGGCGAACTGGCGGACGACCTATGGAGCGGATGCGGCGGTGAACTCAGCGGATCAGATGCCCAATCTGGTCAAGTATGCACTAGGATTGAATGCCAACACCCCGGCGACCACGAGTGAGATGCCTGCAGGCACCGGGGGCGAGTATTTAACGCTCACCGTCCCGCGCCGCACGAAGCGGACCGATGTGAACTACGTGGTCGAAGTCTCCAGTGACCTGAGTTCATGGCACTCCGGGGCAGGGCACACCGTGGTCCTGCAGGACACAGAAACGCAGCTCGTGGTGCGTGACGCCCTGCCGATAAGCGGCGATGTAAAACGGTTCATCCGTCTGGCCGTGCAGCCAGTGCCTTGAGGCTGGCGACTGATTCTGTGCCGATTAAAATCCACCGTTGCTCCGCAGCCCAGTCAGTGCTTCGGAAGCTCATGCTCACTGATTACCATACGCACACGCCGCTCTGTCTTCATGCCGAGGGGAATCCGCTCGAGTATGCGTGCCATGCGCAGAGCATCGGCCTGGCGGAGATCGGCCTTTCAGATCACAACCCGATGCCGGAGTACTTTGATGACTGGCGGATGCTGATCACGGACCTGCCGCGCTACTTTGAACTGGTGGATGAGGCACGTGAGGCGCTGCCGGATTTTCCGATTCGCCTTTCCCTGGAGTGCGATCATCTCGAAGGCCGCGAAAAGTGGATCGATAAGACAACCGTGATGGCGGACTGGGATTACCTGATCGGCAGCGTGCATTACATTCATGACGGCATCGCGGTGGATGACCCTAAGCATGTCTCGCTGTGGAAATCAGCCACGGACATCGAGCACATGTGGAAGATGTATTGGAAGCTCTATGAGCAGATGATCCGCACCGGGCAGTTTGATTTCTACGCGCATCCCGATCTGGCAAAACGTTTCGGTCTGCGCCCTGCGGGTGATCTGCGGCGCTACTATGATCCGGTGATTCAGGCGCTGCTGGATACGAATGGTGTGCTGGAAGTCAGCACCGCCGGTTTGAGAAAGGATGTGCGCGAAATCTACCCGGCGCGCGAGATGCTGGAGATGGCGTTCAGCGCCAAGGTGCCCATTGTGATCAACTCCGACGCGCACAAACCCACGGATGTCGGTGTGGACTTTAACAAGGCGCTCGAACTCGTGCGCAGTGTTGGTTATACATCGACAGTGCGGTTTGAAAAACGCCAGCGCAAAGAAGTGCCGCTGCCGGAAAGGTGGCCGCTATGATCTCTACTTGTTCGGTGAGGTCACGGTGCCGTTTGTTTGAATGAGATTGCCGGTGTGGGTGGAGAAGATGTTACCACCACCAGCGGTGATGACGGTAGAGCCGTCCTGGCCGACGAGGCGGCCAGCTCCTACGCCGATGATGCCTGTGGGGTCATTGTTTACACTGACGGACAGCAGTCCGAAGGAACCCGGAGGCGGAGCAATCGAACTCCCGTCGTTGCCGACTAGATTGCCAGCGCCTGCCGCGACCAAGTTACCTCCACCAGCGGCGACCAAGTTACCTCCACCAGCGGCGACCATGCTTGAGCCATCGTTGCCGATGAGGCTGGCACCATTTTGTCCGACGACGTCGAGGACGGGAGTGTTACTCGAGCCATCGCTGCCGACCAGACTTGATCCATCATTGCCGACCAAGGTGGCACCATCGAGCCCGATGAGTTTGGTCGTTCCCGTCAAAAGCAAGTTACCGCCACCTACGGCCATCATGTTGGCGCCTCGCGCTGAAATGAGGCTGGATGTTTTGACTTGCAGGTCCGCCAGCAAGCCGTTGCTGCTTTGCACGAAGCCAGGGGTGAATGTGGGGAGCTTGGTTAGCTCGACTCCGTTGCTGTCGCCTGGGCCTACGGCGACGCGGATCATAGCGTCGTCCTTCACCAATCGAATGCCGCTGGCGAGGATTTTATCTGGGGGTCCGATGGCCATGACTCGGCCACTGCCCATCTGGATCACGGCGATGCCGTTGTTCAGTTGAAGCAGATCGGCCCCGCCGCTGGTGATGATGCACGAGGCACTGGAGAGAGCAAAGGACTGCGCCATCGCATTGCGCACGTTGTCATTGTATTCGACCTGCAGGCCCTCCGCGGCGCTCTGCACGATCTGGGCCGACTGCGTGGTTTCATTGCCGGCACGCACGACGACACCGAGTGGGCCGGGCGTCTTGCCGCTCGCGTTGAAGACATCAAACTTGCAGGAGTTGTCGTCGATGCGTGTGCCAGAAAAATCGTCACGCACTTTCACGGTGAGTGTGACCGCACCGCCTTCAGACTTGCGAATAGGGCCTATATTCCAGCTCACCATAGTGCTTGTGACCACCAGGGCAGTGGAGAGGGTACTTCCGTAATCGCCGTAGCCTGTCGTGGTTTGAGCGTTCAGGCGGTAGTCGCTGGCGCTGACAAATGTCGTGCCTTTCGGGATATCCATGCTGATGATGCTATTTTCCAGGTTGATACCCGTCAGATTTCCGACAAAGATCGTGTAGCTAAACGTATCCCCACGTTTCACGGAAACTGGGGCACAGCGGCCGACAAAGATCTTCGCATCGCTATAAGTAGGCGCTGGTGCTGGAGGCGGCGGAGCGAAGCTGGTGCTAGCATGCATCGCCATCGGTGGTGGTGGAGCAATGGCGCTGTCCCGAACTGGCAAGGTTGCGAGTAGCCGCGGCGTGACCGGTTTCAGGGCCACCACCGTAGGCAGGGTTTTCGGCGGAACGGCTGGCTTTAGGTAGTTTCCGGTCAGTGTCGGCTCGATCTTCAGCGGACCCATGATGGCACCAAACTTTTTCAGCACACTTTTGGTGAGGGGATCGAGCTGCACCTGAAAGATCGCTTCGGCATAGTGCCAGTCATTGATCGGAAAACTCACCGTAGTCACACCTGTCGAAGGGCTGCGAGTGATTGTGCCGTCACGAGTTTGCGGCTGGGGAGTCGTGTCATCCCTCACCAGGGCTCTCACCACTGTAAAACCTTTGGGGATGGTGAGTGTCATCTTGACGCCAGACAATGTCAGGGAGGACGCACCGATGATCCGGTAGGGAATCGCGATCTCCGTGGGTTCTTCGCCGACCATATAGGCGCGGCTCTTGATCGGATCGAATGGGAAGCCCAACGCTGGAATGCCGATGACGAGCACTTTCACATTGGCGGGGCCGCCGCTCACTGGGAAGTGCAGGTTATCTGCGGCCATGTGGAAGCCTGAGGGCTTGGTGTAGTCGAATCCGTTTTTCACGCCGGAGATGCTGCCAGCAGAACTGGTAATAAAAAGACCAGGCAGCGCCACCGTCTGGGCCTGATACTTGAAGTTGCCAGAGGCACCGCCACTGAGATCGCCCACGGGGAAGTCGATGCTGCGCACCAAGGCAGCCGTGACGCCGTCGTACTTTTTGTTCTTGTTCGTGTCGGTATAAACTTCACCCACGTCGTAGAAGCCGTTGCCGTTGGCATCTGTGAAACCCTCGGCTCCGATCACGGGCATCGGCGTGAGTGTGGCCGTGTAAAAGCGGTAACCGGTGAAGCTGGTCACCCGCGTGCCATTGCGGTCCACGAAGCCCGTGAAATTCATGCCTGGCGGCAAATAGTCACGTATGACGACGCCAATTCCTGGTCCAGGCGTTGGGTCACTGACCTTCAC
>CAJCCF010000633.1 GCA_903960845.1 uncultured Verrucomicrobiota bacterium
GCGCGCATCCAGCGCAATCACGCCATCGGCGGTCGCAATCAGAGGATTGATGTCGATCTCAAGAATCTCGGGTGCGGCGAGTACAAGATCACCGATTTTTACGAGCACATCGCAAATGGCTTCCATATTTGCAGGGGCTTGGTTGCGTGTACCCCTCAGGGCGTGATAGATCCGCGTTTGGCGGATGCGGTCTAGGGCAAGCTCAGGTGAGAGTGGTGGCAGCATCAGCACGCGATCCTGCAGGATTTCCACCCAGACACCTCCGGCGCCAAAAAGCAGCACCGGACCGAACTGTTGATCCATTGAACAACCACAAATCAGTTCGACACCGCGCATTCGGATCATGCGCTGAACCGTGACTCCATCAAATGCGGCGGATGGCACGGATCTCAGGATCTCCTGCCATGCGGCACGCACAGCGCCTTCATCCTTCAGGTCAAGATGCACGCCACCGACATCTGTTTTGTGTGTGATGGTGGGTGATTGCAATTTAAGAACGACGGGATAACCGAGTCGTGCGGCCAGCATGACGGCTTCGTTTTCAGAACCCGCGTGATGAGTTTCTAAAACAGGAATGCCTGCAAGGGCTAGAACACTTTTGGCCTCGATTTCATTGAGTAAAGTTCGGCCACTCTTCTGCAGAGAGACGATCTTGTCACGCGCAGCCCCCATGACCGGGCGTTCAGCGCAGGCAAGTTGATTTGTTTTCTCAAGCCAGCGCAGGCGCTCGTGCCTCTGCCACATGAACTGAAATGCACGCGCAGCCTCATCGGGATAATCGTAAGTGGGCACGCCGGCCATGTTCAGCGCCTCGCGCGCAGAGTCCACAGCCGCTCCTCCCATCCAACTGGCAAGAACAGGTTTTTCTGTGTTTTTTGTTACCTCGATCAGTGCCTGAGCCGTGGCAAGGGGCTCAGTCATGGCCTGTGGAGTGAGGACGGCGAGCAGGCCATCCGTATTAACGTCCGCAGCGACAGCGGTGAACGCTTGGTCATACCGTAAGGCGCTGGCATCGCCAAGAACATCCACAGGATTGGCATGACTCCAGTGCGCGGGCAATTGTTCATCAAGCCTGTTCAGCGTGGATTCAGCCAACTCCGCAAGTTTGCCGCCATGATTGACGAGGGCGTCTGTGGCGAGCGCTCCGGGACCGCCGGCATTGGTGACAATGGCAAGGCGCGGTCCTTTCGGCAAAGATTGTTTGGCCAGCACCTCAGCCATGTCAAAAAGCTCCTCGATACTGTTCACCCTGAGAACGCCAGCGCGCTCGAAAGCCGCATCAAGCACTTCGTCGCTGCCTGTCATCGCTCCCGTGTGAGAAGCGGCAGCACGCGCAGCGGCAGCAGTCCGGCCCACTTTAATGACAACGATGGGCTTCCTTCCCGCGACCAGTCGGGCGGCCTCCATGAAGGCTGGGGCATCACCCACCGACTCCATGTAGATGACAATGCTTTCGGTGCGTGGATCATCACCAAAGTGGCGGATGAGATCGCCCCATCCAACGTCCAGCATGGAACCCACGGAAACAAAGGCGCTGAAACCCACGCACTGGCGGAAGCTCCAGTCCAGGATGGCGGTGCAGAGCGCCCCGCTCTGACTCAGGAAAGCCACACGGCCAGGTCTTGCCATCGACGTCGCAAAGGTGGCGTTGAGGCCGATGTGCGGCACCATGAGGCCCAGACAATTAGGCCCGATCAAACGCAGTCCGTGGTGTTGTATTTCTTCACATACACTCGACTCGAGAGACGCTCCGGCGGCACCCGTTTCTTTAAATCCGGCGGAGATGATGATGGCTGCCCTCACGCCACAGGCTACACAATCACGGATGATTTCGGGCACTTGCGCGGCAGGTGTGGCGATCACCACCAGATCGACCGGTTTGGCGAGCGCCTTCAAACTGGCCCAGGTCTGATATCCAAGCACGCTGTCATGCCTGGCATTGATGGGAAAAACCTCGCCGGGAAAGGCGAGCAGATTCTCCATCACCGCCCGTCCCACACTGCCAGC
>CAJCCF010000634.1 GCA_903960845.1 uncultured Verrucomicrobiota bacterium
GAACCCTGCCTAACCTAGCGCAACCACCCCCATGATCTACGTCCGCAAGCCCATCATCGCCGCCAACTGGAAGATGCACATGACACCGCAGGAGACGGATGATTTCCTCCGTTCCTTTGCCCGCCTGGTGCCGGACAAGTGCCCCGTCCAGATCGTGGTTGCACCACCGTTTGTTAGTCTTGCCAAAGCTCACGATGTCCTCACCAATGCCCGCGAGCAGAACGTTGAACTGGCCGCCCAGAACATGAGCCAGCATCCTGCCGGAGCTTACACCGGCGAGATCAGCGCCCGCATGATCAAGGAGTGCGGCTGCCGCCATGTCATCCTCGGTCACAGTGAGCGCCGCAGCATTTTTGGTGAAACCAGCGCCATCGTGAACGCCAAAGTCCTGGCTGCCCTTGAAGCCCGTCTGCACCCCATCCTCTGCATCGGTGAAACACTCGAAGAGCGCGATGGTGGCCTGATTGAAAAAGTCCTCGAAAGCCAGCTCCGTGAATCTCTGGCCGATGTCGGCGCCCGCCGCGTGCTGGATTGCGTCATCGCTTATGAGCCCGTTTGGGCCATCGGCACCGGCCGCACCGCCAGCCCCGAGCAGGCTCAGGATGCCCACGCCTTCACCCGCAGCGTCCTCACTGAAATGTTCGGCGAAGACACGGCTCAAAAGCTCCGCATCCAGTACGGCGGCAGCGTGAAGCCCAACAACATGGCCGAACTCATCCATCAAAAGGATGTCGATGGCGCCCTCGTCGGTGGAGCCAGCATGGAACACGGCAGCTTCTGGGAAATCTGCCGCGCCGCGATCGATTACGTCAACGGCACGCCCTAATCAGGCTCCTGATTTGTCTCATCAAAGGCTGCCAGCGATGGCAGCCTTTTTTATTCCAAGCCGCAGCTTCTCGACAAATCCGAATCGTCGCGATACCATTCAATCATTGAATATCATTGAGGCATGACCGCAGCTCCACCATCCCAGGCACCCTCGTTTCCAAGCGAAGTCGAACTGCGTCCCGAGATTGATTCTGAAACCGGCATTGATCTGTCGTTGATCGAGGAGAATCTGAAACTGACGCCCTGGGAGCGAATCCTTGCCAACGACGACACGATCAATTTCATAGACGCAGCCAGAGCCTCGTTGCAAAAGCGTCATGCAGCATCTTAACCAATTATTGGAGAGGCTGATCAAGGCCGAGGTGGAGTTCGTGCTCGTCGGCGGACTGGCTGCCGCCATTCACGGGTCGTCGCTCAACACGCGTGATGTGGATGTGTGCTGCCGGTTCACCGAGGGGAACTTGAAGCGTATTCAAGCGGCCTTTCATGATTTACATCCGGTTCATCGAGCGCGGCCTGACATCGCTCTGAATGTCACGCCCGAGCTATGCGCCGGATTAAGGAACCTGTACCTGAAGACCGACATCGGCATCGTTGATTGTCTTGGTGAAGTGCTTGCCATCGGCGGTTATGACGAAGTCCTCGGCCACAGCATCATCCTTGAATTGCCGGTCGGTTCGTTACGCATTCTTGACGTTGATGCACTGATCAAAGCCAAGGAAGCGATGGGACGCCCCCATGATCTCATCACGGTACAACACCTGCGGGCATTGAAGACCAGGACATCTCGCTGACTCACAGCTGTTCCCTAATTCACCTTCGTGGCTCTGTCACTTTTCGGCAGGATTTTCCCGGGCGGGGCGATGATCAGGCCCGGTCGCAGTAAGGCGAACAGGTGCTTCATGGGCGGAATTTGACGCATCCGCCAGGCGCTACGGCTCACTCCTCCCCGCTGAGCACGACACTGCCTGCCGCGAGTTTGGTGTCGTCGGCCGTTAAAACTTCACCGCTGATCTGGACGAGACCAGGCATCGCGGCATCACGCCTGGCATGGATCGTCAAAGTCTGGCCGGGCGGGATGCTGCCGAAGATCTTGAACTGGCGGACGGCGGTGAGGCGCAGGTTCTTGAGTGGATGATCACCGCGATCACTCTGAGCCAGGATGCCGCCGAGCTGGGCCAGGGCCTCAATCATGATCACGCCGGGCAGCAGGGGCTGGCCGGGGAAGTGGCCTTCGAGAAAGGCTTCATCGCCCTTCAATGTCCAGCGGCCTGTCGCTGACACGCCGGGCTCCAGTTCCAGCAGCTCGTCAATGAAGCGAAAAGACGCGCCGTGAGGCAGAGCGGAAAGGGCTTGGACAAGAGGAGCGTGGTGCGGCATCATCGTGGCTCTATTACTGATGAAGGCTGCACCTGACAATGATCAAAGCATGAGCGCCCCGTCCCGACCTCATGGATCGTATGACTCTGTCTGATCGTCTGCGACTTCTCACTGCCGAGCTCTTGCTGCTGATTTACTGGTCGGTCTGTGCGGTGGTCCTTCTGCCGATCAGTCGTCTGCTGCCACTGCTTTTTCCATGCGGGCAGGCGCGTGAAATTGGACAGGTCATCATGAAAAAGTTTTTCCGGAATGTGGTTGGCTTGCTGCGGTTTCTGGATGTCGTCGAGTGCGACTATGTTGGTTTTGAACGCCTGCACGCGCAGACCGGACCGCTGATCGTCGCGCCCAATCACCCGTCACTTTGGGATGCCGTGTTTGTCATGGCTGAGGTGGATCACGTGGCCTGCGTGCTGAAGGCTTCGCTGATGAGAAACCTGTTTTTGCGCGGTGGAGCCACCGTCGCCGGATTCATCCCGAATGAGCCTGTGCACAAGGCGATGCGCCGCTGCCTCAAGCTGCTGCGTGACAATGAACGCGTCCTGTTTTTCCCGGAAGGCACTCGCACCCGGCGTGAACATGGCGGCATGAATCCGCTGACGGTCGGTCTGGCGGTGATCGCTAAAAATTCAGGCGCTCCCGTCTGGCCGGTCTACGTGCAGACGAACAGTTATTACTTGAGTAAAGGCTGGCCGCTCTGGCGTCTGCCCCGTGAGAAGATCCGTCTCCGTCTCATCGTGGGTGAGCCGGTCCTGTATCCTCAGGATGGCGAACCCCGGGCCTTCCTCAATGAGCTGCGGGCGCGCTACATTGAGGCGGGTTGCGGCGTGCAGACGCCGCCTCTTTAGACCACGGGCGGCGGATTCCCGCTCCGGGTTTCATCCTCGCGGGCGAGTTCCTCGGTGGTCTTCTCGGCATCAGGCTTGGAATCGGCGATTTGAGGCGCCTCTTCATCCTCATCAGGCATCACGGAACTCTGGTCTTCGCCCTCGTCGATGATGTCGCTCATGGCCACCGTGTTCTCGGCTTTCTCGATTTCCGGCGGCGGGGCGGACGGCGTGGCGCGCGGCTTTTGATACTCGTCGTCCTGATCGTCCTTGTCCTCGGAGAACCATGGATTGTAGTTCTCATTGTCCCAGTCGTCTTTGACCGCCTCATCCAGTTCCTTCTCATCCTTCGCCAGTTCGGCGTAGTACTCGGGATAGGCTTCCTTGTCCTTCTTTTCCATGAAGTAGGCCAGCACGACACAGATGGCATAAAGCACATAGAGCGGACCGGACATCATCAGCAGGGTCAGCACGTCAGGCGTCGGAGTGATGACGGCGGCAAACAGGGTGATGGCCACCAGGGCGTGACGCCACGTGGCTTTCATGATTTTGAAATTCAGGAAGTCGAGCTTCACCAGGGCCATGACGATGATCGGCAGTTCAAAGGCGATGCCGAAGACGAGGATGAAGCGCGTGGTGAAGGTGACATAATTGTCCAGTGTCCAATCCTGACGCGATCCCAGGGTGGCGGCGAACTCGGTGAAAAAGAGCAGCGCCCGTGGCAGCACCTGCCAGTAAGCAAAGGCGCAACCGCCGAGAAACAGCCCGGTGCCGATGCCGATGGCGGGAAACAGCAGCTTCTTTTCCTTTGGCTTCAGGCCTGGCAGGACGAATTGAAGCAGAAAGACAAGCAGCAACGGGAAGGCGAGGATGACCGCCGCGATGAGCGAGACATTCACGGCCATCATGAAGGGGCCCGCCACATCCGTGTTCTGCAGCATGGTGCGCGCACCGTTCTCATCTTTGGCGAGTCCCGCGAGTTGGAGCGGGAACAGGATGGCCTGGAAGAGTTCCTTGTAGAAAACAAAGCTCCCGATCGTGGCAATCACCAGGGTCACCGCCATGCGCACCAGCATGGAGCGCAGGTCTTCCAGATGCTCCAGAAAGGGTTTTTCCTCGTCGTCCTTGGTGAGGTTCATCGCGACCTTCTCGCGGACTTTGAAAACTTTGTTCAGGATGCCTTGCCACATAAAAAAAGAAAATGGGAGTGTTGAGGTGACTCAGATGGATCCCTTGGCCGCCATCCGTGCGTAGAGTGCCAGTGTCAGGGCGTTGGTGATCTCATTGGCAGCGATCAGCCTCCGCAATTCTCCTGAACTGACAAGTCGCGCGGGGCTGATGTGCTCGCTTCCATCCGGGTTCGGACGGCTGACGACGCACACGGGCTCGGCCTTGAATAAATAAACGTGCTCGTCGGTGAATCCTTGCGACGGAAGAAACCAGCCCAGAGGCTCCAGCGTGCCGCCGGGAGCCAGGGCGTAGCCGGTCTCCTCATGCATCTCACGCAGGGCGGTCTCGGTCACCATTTCAGTGGTGATGTCCGGCACGGGCGCGTCAATCTGACCGGCGGGAAACTCCAGACAGATCTGCTGCACCGGCAGGCGCTCCTGGGCGATCAGCACATACTCACCATTGGCCGTCACCGGCGCGATCGCCACCGCGGCCTTGCGGTGAACCACGGTCCAGGGCACGGGCTTGTCACGGCGGTTGGGGGTCAGGAACTCGACGGCATCCACGCTGACATGCGGATGATCAAAGACGCGCTCGTGGCTCACACGTTCCCAGCCCTCACGGGACTCCTGATGAAAGAGCGGAAAGCTTTTCGCCTCGCTGATCACGAAAGCTCCCCCTTCCAGCGTTCGATCTGTGCGGCCACGTTCTGCGGTGACGGGGCACCGATGCCTTTTCGCGCGGCGAGTGCGGTTTCGAGATTCAGACAGGCGAAGAGGTCGGTCGCAAAAGCGGGAGAGAACTCCTGATACTTTGCCAGCGGGATGTCGGCAAAGGCCACCTTTTCGGCGATGGAATGGGCCACCAGTTTGCCGATGACTTCATGGGCCGAGCGGAAGGGCACGCCGTGATTCACCAGGTAGTCGGCCAGATCGGTCGCCAGCAGCATGGGGTCGCTTGTCGCGGCACGCGTGCGGGCCTCGTTCACTTCCATTCCGGCGATCATTTCGGCAAAGACAGCCAGCGCGGCCTTGATCGTGTCAATGCTGTCAAAGAGCGGTTCCTTGTCCTCCTGCATGTCGCGGTTGTAGGTCATCGGCAGCCCTTTGAGCAGCGTTAGCAGCGCCATGAGATTGCCGATGAGGCGGCCCGATTTGCCACGCGTCAGTTCGGCCACGTCAGGATTCTTTTTCTGCGGCATCAGGGACGATCCGGTGGTGTGGGCATCGCTCAGGGTCACAAAACCAAACTCGGCGCTGCACCAGAGGATCACGTCCTCGCTGAGGCGCGACAGATGCACCCCGCAGAGGGCGATGTCGAAAAGCACTTCGGCGGCGAAGTCGCGGTCGCTTACGGCATCCATGCTGTTTTGCGTCACGCCGGAGAAACCGAGCTGCCGGGCCATGAACTCGCGGTCCAGAATGATTGTGGATCCCGCCAGCGCGCCGGAGCCAAGCGGTGACACATTGAGCCGGCGTCCGGCATCGCCGAGCCGCTCCGCGTCGCGCCCGAGCATCTCGACATAGGCTAACAAATGATGTGCAAAAAGAACCGGCTGGCCGCGCTGAAGATGGGTGTAACCGGGCACCACGGCGCTGCCGCTGCGCACGGCGGCCTCGACCAGCGCACGCTGCAGTCCGCGGATGTGGGCGACGATTTCATCCACGGCATCACGGGTGTAGAGCCGCACATCCGTGGCGACCTGATCGTTGCGGCTGCGCGCTGTGTGCAGCTTCGCGCCGGCGGGACCGATCCGCCGCGTCAGCTCGGACTCGATGTTCATGTGGACGTCCTCGAGCGACTCCTTGAATTCGAAATTGCCGGTCTCGATCTCATGACGGATTTCCAGCAGGCCCTTTTCGATCGCCGCCTGCTCGTCGGCCGTGATGATGCCCGCTTTGAGCAGGCCTTTGGACTGGGCGATGGAGCCGCGGATGTCGTGGGCATAGAGACGCCAGTCAAAGGACACGGATTCGCCGTAGCTCTGAACGAGCTGGCTGGTGGGCTGAGAGAAGCGGCCTTTCCACATGGCGGTCAAATGGGTCAACGGTTAAAAACGGGGGCGGAGAGTAGCGGCAAACGCCGCCGGTGCAACCCACGCCTCACGTCACCACCAGCACGATGGCGCTGAGCATCAGCGCTGCGCCCAGAAGCCGCCAGCGCAGCACTTTGGCCCCGAGGTGCTGCTCCTGATTCATGAACCAGTGCCCGATCATCCACACCAGCAGCACGCTCAGCAGTCCGCGTGAGGCATAAACAATGTTCGTGGACGTGGCCTTGCCATACACCGCCAGCGTGCTGACAAAGATGATGCTCTGGGTCCCCAGCAGCACCGAGCCGCCGGTGAGCCAGCGCCAGCCTTTTCGGGGAATGTCGCTCAATGGCGCGGTGAAGCGGAAGATGAGGCCAAAGGAGAGCAGCGCATTGATCCAGAAGATGCAGGGCAAAAGCCGTGTCGCCCCCCAGTTCGGCCCCCACTTCTGCACCAGCACATCAAACACCGCGAAACACACCGCCCCGGTCCCGCCCGCGATCAGCGTGATCGCCAGGTGGCGCGGGCGCCTGCCGTTTTCTTTTTGATTCAAAAAGGTGAGGCCGGCCACGCTCAGCAGCGCCGCGATCCAGGTTTTCATGCCCACCGCATCGCCGGTCAGCAGCGGTGTCAGAAAAGCCACGATGACCACCTTCAGTCCAAAGATCGGCACCGCCACGGAGACATCACCCTTTTCCAGTGCCAGGAATTGCGAGAGCTGCCCCAAAAAGAGGCACATCGCGATCACGCCCGGCTGCCAGAGCAGTTCGCGCTCGACCGGCAGTCCCGGCAGCAGCCAGAGCAGTGAAAACAGCGCCGCCACGATCAGGTTTGCCACAAACGTGGTCCGCCACAGTCCCACCCCGAGATCGCTGGAGCGCTTCAATACCAGCGCGCCAAAGGCATACAGCAAAGCGGCGATCAGTGGATAAACAACGGTGGCGGTGGAGGGGGGCACTGCGGTGACTAGCACCTCTGCGCAGGCTGCACAAGGAGTGAGGTCTTCAAGGCCTGACAGATGTGCTGCGCCGATAGCATGCAGGCATTTCCGCGATCAGTGTCCCTTGCCGCTGGAAGGATGGGCATCTTCGTCCTGCAGGTACGTGTGTCCCTTGTAAAACAGGGCCACGATGACGAACACCGCCGTCGTCACTGCCGTGATTTTCAGGAAGAACCAGTAATAGTTCGCCCCGCCCAGATTCGCTGCGGCACCAGTCTTCTCGATGTAGGCATTCACGCGTGCGGTGAAGAAATTTCCCAGCGCCACCGACATCAGATCGAGCGACATGACGAATGATTTCAGTCTCGGCGGTGCCTGGGTGTAGCTGAATTCCAGCGCGGTGATGGAGATCAGAATCTCAGCGCTCGTGACCAGCAGATAAGCCAGCACCTGCCAGCCGATGGAGGGTTTGAAGCCCGCACTGATCTGCTGTTCGATCCAGCCTGAAACGTAGATCGTGGCCAGCGTGAGCAGGAAGCCCGCGCCGATCCGCCGCAGCGGGGTCACTTCAAACAGGCGGCCCAACTGCGGGTAAATCACCAGCGTGAAGAGCGGGATCAGTGTCAGGATGAAGAGCGGATTGATCGCCTGAAGCTGTGCCGGATTGAGCTCCCAGATCAGAAAGTGCCGGTCCATCTTCTGAGCCTGCTCGATCCAGGCGGAAGCCGTCTGGTCAAAGATGGACCAGAAGGCCGCGATCAGCATGAACAACGGGATCAGCCCGGCCAGCGCACGCAGAAACTTTGGATCCAGCAAATCACTCATGAAGCGCCGTGGCTCCGCCGAAATATGCACGAACGTGTTCCGGCCCATCCAGAACACGATGGTGGCGATGAACATCAAAACACCCGGCACACCAAAGGCCACGTGCGGTCCGAACCATTCGAGCAGTTTCGGCGTCAGCAACTGGGAGACGGCGGCCCCGAGATTGATCGAGAGATAGAACCAGTTGAAGACCTTTGGCAGCAGATGTGCATTGGTTCTGCCAAACTGATCGCCAACATGGGCTGACACACAGGGCTTGATGCCACCGGCACCCACGGCAATCAGCGAAAGACCGACGATTAAACCCGTTCTCGTGTGATCCAAAGCCAGCGCCAGATGGCCCAGGCAGTAGACCAGTGACAGCACGATGATGGTGCGGTATTTGCCTAGCCACAGATCCGCGATGAGCGCGCCCAGCAGCGGGGTGAAATAGACCCCGGCGATGAAATAATGCGTCCACTCCTTGGCCTTGGCATCGCTCATGAGATCACGCGCACCGTCATGCGTGACCAGGGCCGTGGTCATGAAGAGATACAGGATGGCGCGCATCCCGTAAAAGCTGAACCGCTCCGCCAGCTCGTTGCCGATGATGTACGGGATGCCCGGCGGCATTGTGGCAAGCGGGGCTGGGGCGGTGCGGTAGGACATGGATTTCGCCTCAGGTGAGGTCTGAGGCGAGCACGGAATTCGCGGCCCGCAGCGCCAGGTCCTTGGCTTGCGACACGACACGACCGGCCGTGCTGTCAAAGCGGTACGCATGGCAGCTCGGGCAGCTCTGCGCGCGCACCACGACGATGGAACCGCAACCTTCGCAGACTTTGTACTGCTCGGGATGACTGGTGATCTTTTCGGCCTGTTTCAGACGGCTGTCACTGCTCGATTCGGGGGCGCTCATGGATTCTTGTCTGCACTGATGCTACGCTTGCGGCCTGTCCTGTAAAACGGGTTTTGTGGTGTAAATCAAGAATGCCGCCACATCACGGCCTGCTGGCTGAAAGGTGTCCGCTACCGGCTGACTCTTCCTCCACCGTCTCCCTGCATCAGCGACTCGATCTCGTCGCGGCTGCTGTAGTTGTAATCGCCCTCGATGGAGTGCGCCAGGCAACCTGCGGCGGTGGCGAAGGCGATGGCGGCTTGAGGATTGGAGTGCTGGAGGAATGAATAGACCAAACCCGCGGTGAAGGCATCGCCCGCGCCGAGTCGGTCGATGATCTGGGTGATCGGGTAACACGGCGCGGTGTGGAGCGTGTCGGCGGCGGCTTCGTAAAGGGCGCCGCTGAAGCATTGCACGGCGGACGTACTGCCATCACGCAGGGTGAAGGCGGCGTGGGTGAGATTGGGAAACTCGGCCGTGATTTGCCGCGCCAGCGCCAGCAAATCGCCGCGGTACTCCACGCCGAGCATCGCCGTGGCATCACTGACGCCGCCGACGAAAACATTCACGAAGGGCATCAGTGCTTTCATCGTGCGCGTGGCGAGATCACGGGCCGTGAGCGGCGGTTCCCAGCGCCAGAGTTTGGTGCGGTAGTTCATGTCGCACACGACCTTGATCTGGCGGCGTGCGGCCTCCTGCATGGCCGTGAGCGCGACCTCGGCGGCATTGCGTGAGATGGCGGGCGTGATGCCGGAGATGACGAACCATTCACAACCGCTGAAGATTGCCTCCCAATCATAGGCGGAAGCGGGCGTGATCGCCATGGCAGAGCCGTCACGATCATAGATGACATTGCCTCCGCGCTGGTTCGCCCCGTGCTCGAGAAAGTAAATGCCCAGACGGCCTTCCGCTGTGCGCAGGATGTGTTTTGTCTCGACATCGAGGCTGCGCAGATCGGCGATGCAGGCATCGGCAATGGCGTGCTGCGGCAAAGCAGTCACAAAAGCCGCATCGATGCCCAGATGGGCGAGCGAGGCCGCGATGCTCGCTTCAGCGCCTGCAAAGGTGACATTCACACGGCCGGGCATGGCCTGCTGAAAGCGCGCAAAGCCCGGTGTGGCCAGGCGCGCCATGATTTCACCCAGGGTGACGACGCGGCTCATGGACGGACTTGTTTGACGATGTCGCTGGCCTCACGTGCAAGCTTGGTGATCGCCGCCCAGTCGCCTTTGGCGATCAGATCCTTCGGCGCCAGCCACGAGCCGCCGAGCGCCAGCACGGAAGGTTCCCGCAAATACTGCGCCGCATTCGCCGGGCCCACGCCGCCGAGCGGAATAAACTGCACGCCGAGGTGCATGAACGGTGCGGAGATCGCGCGCAGATACGCCAGCCCACCGCTGGGCTCGCTCGGGAAAAACTTCAGCACCCTGCAACCCGCCTCGACGGCCAGTTCGATGTCTGTCGGGGTGCAAATGCCCGGTGCAAAAGGCAGGCCGATGCGTTTGGCTTCGGCGACCACGCGCGGATTCATCCCCGGAGCCACGCCGAAACTCGCACCGGCGTCCCTGGCATCGTGCGCCTGCTGCGGCGTGAGAATCGTGCCGACACCGACGGTCATCTCCGGCACTTCGGCCCGGATTCGGCGCAGTGATTCGAGCGCGGCATCCGTGCGCAACGTGAGCTCAATGCAATCAACGCCCCCGGCAAGCAACGCCCGCGTCAGCGGCACCGCATCGTCAGCACGATCAATCATGAGCACGGCGATGACGCCGGTGCGTTGGAGGTGGATGGAGAGTTGTTCAGTCATTGCCTGAAGCAGGAGGGGAGCCGTGGTTTTGCAACCCAAAGTAGCGAGAGGCCTGCTTTGGCGAGAAAAGTCATTGTCAGCCATGCGCCAGCGGCGCATAGTGATGCCGTGGAATTTGTGGAGTTCAGCCATTTCGCACGCAACATCAGCCTGCTCGGAGATGATGAGGATTACCTCACTCTCCAGATCGCGTTGATGGAGCGACCGGATGCCGGGGCCATCATTCCAGGCAGCGGCGGTCTGCGTAAACTCCGCTGGGCAGGCAGTGGTCGCGGCAAGCGCGGCGGCCTCCGGCTCATCTATTATTACGTCACTGCCGAGGGCCAGATTTTGCTGCTTCATCTCTATGCCAAGAACGAGATGGACGATCTGCCGCCGGCACTGCTGAAACAACTCAAACAAGAAGTCGAACAACACCTCCCATGAAAACCGCGAAGCCAGCCAAGCCCCGTCCTGTGGGCGAAGAACTCATCGAGTCCGTGCGTGAAGCCGCAGCCGTCCTGCGTGGCGAAAAACCGGCCGCCCGAGTGTGGAAGCTCACCAAACTGCCAGACGGCACCATCAAGCGTATGCGTGTGCCCGCCGCCGCCCATCAGAAACAGCAGGCAGCCCGCTGGAAGGAGCGCACCGAGGCCGCGCAGGCGCGCACCGCTCTGTCGCTGTCGCAGACCGAGTTTGCCAGCCTGCTGGGTATCAGCGTCCGCACCTTGCACCAATGGGAACAGGGCAGGCGTCAGCCCACCGGCGCTGCCAGGATGCTCCTGAAGATCGCGCGCTTGCAGCCCCGGCTTCTGAAGCGGGCCATGGCGATGCTGTGAGCGCCAAAAATAAGCAACTGGCAGGCGCGGATCGGCAAAGCAGAATAGCCATCATCGCTCCGCGTGATGAGCCATGCGCTGTGCTCCTCTTGTGGGCGTGAGACCGCCGTGATCACTCGTACTTTTGCTCGATCACCGTCAGACCTTTGAATGTAAGCTCAAATGAGCCGTTGAGATTGCAAGGCTCGATCAGCATTTGCCATGAGGCATTCTCAACTGAGTCGATCGGAAGTTTGAAGAAAATAGGCTCCACAGAGAACTCGCCATGCATCTCAATCTGCTGGGTTTCAGCTATGTTATTAATTGCAAGAGCGGCGGTGTTCCAAATTTCCGCCAGATGTTCCTGAATCCAAGCCACGTTCTGGGGCATGGACTTGGGAAGCTTCTCCGTCTTCACATTGAAATCGAAAATGAGTTCAACATCGGCCTGAAAAGGAAAATCAGCCGTGCAAGAGTGACGCCAACAACCGCCAAGTCCCTGAAAGAACCTTCCAATCTCGCGATCATCTTGGACAGGAATGCCGATGGCTTTCATCAGATCATCGTAGTCAGCCATCATTGAGTTTCTCCTAATGTGGCTTGGACACGTCACTCAGTGACGAAACGGATCAATTGCAGAACTTGAGTCAAGGGCATGCCCGGCCATTCCACCACCTCACATCTTCGTGATCTTCAAATCATCAATGTAGATCCAGTTGTCGGTCTCGATTTCGGGGTGGCGGTACATGCCGAGTTTGAGGAAGTGCTGGAAGTCGTTGTGCATGTTCGGGCCTGTGGCGGTGGCGGCGGGTTTTGACATGTCGTCGAGGAAGAAGGTGGCCTTGCCGTCAGCTTTCTGTGACCAATGGATCTCGATGGCGATGCTGTGCCACTTGCCGGGCTCGATGAAGACGGGGCCGTGTTTCTGCGATTGATCGGGGTCGTAGGCGATGCCGATGCCGAGCTTGCCCTGCAGTTCACCGAGACCGAGGAGCACGGGCGGACTCTTGGAGGCAAAGCCGTCCCAGCTTTCGCCGCGGGCACGATCCGGCTGATCATGCCACTGGCCGATGATCCACCAGCGGTTCTTCGGCGCATCGGACACGAAACCCTTCGGCACCATGAAGCGCCAGGCGTAGCGCACGGTGTCGCCCTGCTTGCATGGGTAATCGACGCTCACCTCGGCACGGATGCCGCCATTGAGTTTCTTCTGGCCGGGGAACACATGCAGGCCGAGGTGCTGAGTCGAGCCTTCGCCCATGATGGCGACGTTTTCGACGGCGGGGACTTCGACGTGGGCGAATTCCAGCAATTCGTCCGGCACCACGCTGCGGAGATAGGTGAGTTCTTTCTCGCGGGCTGCAGGATCAGCACTGCGGCCGCAGGAGGTGAGCAGCAGGAGGGCGGTGAAGATGCAAAAGTGCATGGCCGGCGAAGATCGTGTCATGTGCGCGGTGTTGGTGTGGGTTAGTTCGCGGCCTTATTCGGTCCGCTTTTCTTCTTTCCGCGCGGGGTGTCGCTGGTGGGGTAGAGTGTCCGGGGATTCGCGGTTTCACCGGCTGGACGGCGGGCTTTCGGCTCTTTGCCACCGATCTCGGCTTCCATCCTGATGGCTAGGGATTGGAGCCTGACAACGATGTCGGGATGCTGAGATGCGAGGTTGGTTTGCTCGCTGATTTCGGTGTCGAGATTGTAGAGGCGGGGATTGATCCTGGCGTCATCGGCGGCGGCTTTGCCCATGGTCTCGGGCTGGGTGGCGATGGCAAGTTTCCAGGGACCCTGACGCACGGCCTGGAGATTGTAACTGGCGAAGTAGTAATGAGCCTCACGTTGCGATTCGTTGGTTAGGCCAAAGAGGAGCGGGGTGAGGTCGCGCCCGTCGATGACAGGGTCGGCCGGCACTTTGCCGCCGGCGAGTGACACGCAGGTGGGCAGGAGATCGATGGTGCCTGCAACGGCACCAGACACGCTGTCCGGGGCGATTTTGCCGGGCCACCAGGCGATGGTGGGCACGCGCACGCCGCCCTCCCAGGTGCTGCCTTTGCCGCCGCGGAGGGGCAGCGCACTGCCTGCGTCCGTGCCTTTGATGAGCCAGGGGCCATTGTCACTGGAGAAAACGACGAGCGTGTTTTCATCAAGCTTCAACTCGCGCAGGGTGTCGAGCACGCGACCGACACTCCAGTCCACTTCCTCCACCCAGTCACCGAAGCGGCCATTCGCCGATTTTCCTGCAAAGGCTGCGCCGGGATGAATGGGCGTGTGGACGGCGGTGTGCGGGAAGTAGAGGAAGAAGGGCTTGTCTTTGTTGGTGCGGATGAAGCCGAGCGCCTCCTCCGTGTAGCGCTCCTCGATGCGGCTCTGCGCCTCTTCGGTAAGGAGTTCGGCGATTTGATCATCGCGCAGCAGAGGCACCACTTTCGCGCCGGTGTCCTTTGCGGGCTTCTGCATGTCGTTCGAGTAGGGGATGCCGAAGTAATGATCGAAACCCTGTTTGGCGGGCAGAAACTCAGGCTGGTCACCGAGATGCCATTTGCCGATGCACTGCGTGGCGTAGCCTTGTTGTTTCAGATGTTCGGCGATGGTTGTCTCCGCCGGGTTAAGACCGTTTTTGTTACCCGGCGGGTATACGCCTGGCACGGAGATCCGGGCACCGTAGCAGCCGGTCATCAATTGTGCCCGCGATACACTGCACACGGGAGCGGCATAGAATGACGTGAGCTTCATGCCCTCCCTGGCCATTCGGTCGAGGTTCGGCGTCTTCTGTTTTGTCGCGCCAAAGGGGCCGATGTCAGCGTAGCCGAGATCGTCGATGAAAATGATGACGACGTTGGGCTTGCCGGCGGCGAAGGTGAGGCTGGTGAGGCTGGTGAGGC
>CAJCCF010000635.1 GCA_903960845.1 uncultured Verrucomicrobiota bacterium
GCACGCTGCGCAGCCATCATGACTGGCCTGCCGGCGACAGCAAACCGGAGGCTGTGCGGGTGACGTTTGGCACCAAATCCGGCGGGCAGTTTTTCTCTGAAACGGGGTCCACCCTGTCCGCCTATCCCGCCAACCGTCTCAAGGCTGATGGCACTTTTGCGGAGCTTGCGCCCATCCGCGCGCTGCTTGCTGAAAATGGAGTGCATGCCCCGGTGCAGGTGCCTGCCGATGCCCGTGTCCGCGTGCACCGGTTCAAGGCGGGCGGCCAGGCGCGGCTGATCGCCTTTGAACGCAATGTGGAGTACAAAATCCGCGAGGAGCTGGCTCAGGCAGGCGGCAACAACGAGCTGGAAAAACCCCTGACGTTCACGGCGAAACTCAGCACCCCGGGCCACGTCGTGAATCTCCGGTCGGGTGAAAAACTCGGCCATGTGTCTGAATTCAGGGTCAACCTGGATGCCTGGCAGCCGTCGCTCTTTGCGGTTCTTCCCGAAGAACCCCGGGGCGATGCCGTGATGGCGCTGCTGTCCGGTCTGTCGCCCCAATGAAAGCACCACCTTGCCACGCGGCGTTCGCGGTCTAGCATACGCGCTCATGCATTTACCCGGTCACGCTTTGCTCCGCCTTCCCGTGCTTTCACTGGCACTTGCATGTTCTGCACTGCACGCGGAACTCGATGATCACCCGGAGTATCTCACCGCAAGACAGGCCCTTCAGGATGGCCTGCCGGCCGTTGCCGCAATGAAAGCCACACGGTTGATGGAGGCCGCCGGGGCAGGCTCCAATGAGCGACAGGCGCTTGCCAGTCTCGCCGTGGAGTCGTGGGTGCGGGCGCGTGACGGCGCAGCCGCTTTGAAAATCCTCCAGAATGAGAAGGTGCCGAAGGCAAGTTTTTGGCAGGCTCAGGCCAGCGTGCTGACCGGTGATCTGGATGCGGCGGAAAAGTTGTTGATTGGCAGGGTGCGCGGCAATGAGGCCACCGATCAAGAGCGCCTGCTGCTGGCCCAAGTGAGCCTGATGACCGCGAACATGGATCAGGCCCGGCAGATGCTGGAGCCGCTCCGCATATCGGCCGATGCCACGATCGCACGGCAGGCGGGGCTGATGTGGCTCGAACTGGAACTCCGCACCGGCAAAATGGTGCCTGCCGCCGCTGTTTCCACCACTCCGGAAACCACCCTGGATGCCACCACCAGAATGCTGCAGGCGCAGGGACTCGTGGATGCGGGCCGCCAGACTGAGGCGCAAACGCTGCTGCGCTCGATTCTCGGCAGCCCCGGCGGCGGTGAACGCGTGCATCACGCCGCCTCCGTTCTGCTCGCCGACTCGCTGCTGATGCAGGGCAATCCGGCGCAAGCGGTGGAAGTGCTGGTGCAGTTTCTGGACAACACAACGGACAGTGAATTTTGGAGCGCCGCCTTTGATCTGCTGGCGAGTTGTCTGAAGCATGTGGATCAAATTGCCTTGCCGCCTGATGCCACCCTGCGCTGGATCACCGAGGGCAACACCGTGCAGCGAGAGGCGCTGGCGTCCTCTGGCTCCACCAGCACCTTTCAGGGCCATGCCATGCTGCTGCTTGCGCGCTGGCTGGCCGCCCAAAACCGCATCGAGGAAGCGCTCGGTTTGCTGGAGGCCATGATCCAGATCCATGTTGGCCACCCGCAGATTGATGAAGCCATGCAGATGGCGCTGGAGACCTATGGCACCCTCAAGGCCAACTCGCGCATCACCACGCTGGCGGACATGTGGCGCC
>CAJCCF010000636.1 GCA_903960845.1 uncultured Verrucomicrobiota bacterium
ACTGGCAGTCTGGCTGGCGTCTGGATCAAGTCCAAGACACCGTATCCACACGTAGCCCGTGGCGGCACCTATGATGACGATGCCGAGATGTGCCGCAGCGCCGCCCGCAAGCCTTCCGAAGAAGGCTGGAAGCAGCAGGACCCACAGCTCCCCAAAAGCATCTGGTATCTGACCGATGCCACCTGGCTCGGCTTCCGCATCGTCCGTCAGCTCGAGATCCCGAGCGTCGAGGAAATGTTCGCCGCTTGGAACAACGGCGTGGCTCGTGAATAGCCCATCCGGCAGACTTTTCCCACGAGGAGGGCGGGCACTCAGCCCGCCCTTTATCTTGTGCCTGCTGATGACCTGGAGTGGGATTCAGGCCGCCGACCTGATCCGTCATGATTTCTCCGGGCCCGGCATGGCCACAACTTTCCGCATTGCTTGTTATGCTGAGGAAAAGGGCCGGGCTGAAAAAGCCACTGAGGCATGCTTTCAACGCATCGCCCAGCTGAACGCCATCTTCACCGACTACGACCCGACCAGCGAGCTCATGCGCCTCTGCGCTCCCGGGGTCAGGTATCCCGTCAAAGTCAGCGGACCGCTCTTCGATCTTTTGCAGCGGGCCCGCTCGCTGGCTGAAGCCACCAACGGTGCCTTTGACCCAACCTGCGGCCATCTTTCCAATCTCTGGCGGCGTGCGAAACGGCAGGGCAAACTGCCGCCTGCAGATCGCCTGCAAAAGGCCATCGCTGCCACCGACTGGCGGCGCATCACGCTGATTCCAGAGAACCTCAGCGTCACCCTGCAACCCGGCACATTGCTTGATCTCGGAGGCATCGCCAAAGGTTATGCCGCGGATGAATGTCTGCGTGTTTTAAAACAGCATGGCATCACCCGCGCCGTCGTGCAGGCTGGCGGTGACACCGCCGTCGGCGATCCACCACCTGAAGAAAGCGGTTGGGAGATCACCCTGCGCACGGATTCAAAACATGAAACCCAAGTGCGCCTCGCCAACGGCGCGGTGTCCACCTCCGGTGATCTTTATCAGTTCGTGGAAATCGAAGGGCGGCGCTACTCCCACATCATTTCCCCCAAGTCCGGACTTGGCCTGACTGAACGAATCGCCTGCTCCGTTTTTGCCCCCGACTGCACCACGAGCGATGCCCTGGCCACGGCCATGTGTGTGCTTGGCCGGACAGCAGGTGCAGAGCTCGCAGCCAAACTGCCCGGAGTGAAAGTCCTCTTTCCCAAGCCCTGAGGCGTGCCCGCAGGGAAACAGGCAAAGCAAGGCTCAACCTCCCGCGCTTTCAGGTTTATCTGAAGTAGCCGGTGACCTTCAATTTACGGCTGAAGATCTTGTCTCCGGCAGCGACGAACAGGAGGTCGTGATCCTTGCCGGCGAACTCACAACCCACGACTTTTCCCATGGGATCAGGTTTGGCGATGATGCCGGAAAGCCTGCCCATCGGATCAAAGATCTGGACGCCGAGTTCGGTGGTCACGAAGTAGCGTCCCTTCGACTCGGTGGTGGCTCCGTCACCCGCCGCGGACTCCTTGCCCACTGGCAGCCACATGGTCATGTAGGGCTCCCCGGCAGTCAGCGTTCCGTCGTCCTCAATCCGCCAGGTCCAGACGTGCTTGCCGCCGTACTCGGAGGCCGCGAGCGTGCGCTCATCCGGGGAGATGGTGATGCCGTTCGGCTTCACGACGTGACCCTGATCGGCGATGATGTGCTTCCTGCCGGCGGTGATGAGATGAATCGTCTGCGTGGGCGTCTCGGTGAAATAGAGATGCCCTTTTTTGCTGACCACGAGATCATTGCATTTCACATTCGTGAGCAGCACCTCGACTTCTCCCTTCATGGTGATGGCGATGATGCGCTGATCCTTGTTATGGCAGGCATAGAAGCGGCCATCAGGACCGATCTGCAGGCCGCTGATGCCCGGCAGATTGTCGAGAAAGAGTTCCGACTTACCGGTGGCCACATCCAGCTTGTAGATCCCCTTACCCGCTTTGACATCCGTGAAAAACAAATTGCCCGCGGCATCCGTGCACAGACCGTCGGTGAAAACATAGCCGCTGACGGCCTCTTTCCACGGTTCACCCTCGATGAGGAAATCGTGCAGCGAGGTGTCCTGACCAGCAGCAAACAGTGGCAGGGCGAGGGAGAGAAGGAGGAGGCGAGGTGTCATGATGGGGGTTAGTTGTAAATGTCATTGCGGTGACCAACATCCACAACAAGGACAACAAGCTTATTGTCGTGGATTTCATAAATGACACGATAGTTACCGGAGCGAATACGCCACATCTCGTGGCTACTTTTGAGCTTTTTGCAGCCGGGCGGGCGGGGTTGGCTGGCCAACTGGTTGATGTCCGTCTGCAGTTGAATCTGAACCGCTTTCTCCAACTTACAGAAGGCACGACCGGCTGCCTTGGTGAACTCGATTCGATACTTCATGGCAGCAGTCCGCATTGACGCTGAACTTCTTCCCATGAGACCGGCTCACCGCCTTCGGCAAGTGCAGCCTCTGCAGCGGCGATGTCTGCGGCATCCTCTGATTCTTCACGCTTCCGCTGCATCCAATCCACAAGCTGCCAGAACTCAGCCGCAGGCAGGCTTTCAATGGCTTTTTCGATTTCAATCACCGTGCTCATGCGGACTAAACTGCTTTGGGTTCTGATGGTTTCAAGACTTCACTTCTTCCACAGCCAGCGCAGGGTGTCCGGCAGCATGGCTGCGCCGTGCTTGCCATTGTGGGTGCCCTCACCCAGCACGAACTGGTAATCATAACCGGCGAACTTCAGCGCCGCCGCCATGTCCTGATTGGCCAGCGGCCAGTTGCCGAACTGATTATCGAGATCATTCCGGCCATCTTGAAGGAACACCTTGAGCGGCTTCTTGTCAGTCTTGCGAATGAGCGCTGGATAGACATGCCCACCGCGGATGTTGGTGAAGGAGCCAATGTGACTGACCACTTTGCGGAAGGCCTCAGGGCGCTCCCAGGCCACGGTGAAAGCACAGATGCCGCCGCTGCTGTTGCCGCAGATGGCGCGCTCGTCGGGATTGCTGCTGAGGTTGTAATCCCTGGCCACGGCGGGCAGAATTTCCTCAATCAGAAAACGCGCGTGGAGATCGCCCAGCGAATCATATTCAAAGCTGCGATTACTGCGCGCCTTGTCCTTCGGGTCCTTGTTTTCAAAAGCGCCCGGTTGAATGAAGATGCCGATGGTGACGGGCATTTCTCCCTTGGCGATGAGGTTATCAAACACAACCGGTGCACGGAACTGGCCGTCAGCCTTCACAAAGCCTGCTCCATCACAAAAGACCATCACGGCCGCAGGCTTGTCCTTGGTGTATTGGGCCGGCACATAGATCCACCAGTCACGCGTGGTGCCGGGGTAGATTTTCGAATCCTTCCATGCCGGCATCTGGGTCACCTTTCCCTGCGGCACACCCTTTTGAACCTGGGAGTCAGGCCCCAACACATACTGATCATCCTGTGGAGCAGCGTGGAGAGACAGGGAGAGTGCGAGTGAGACGGTGGTGAGAAATGCTTTCATGCGTGCGGGGAAAACAGAACGCTGTTTTATCCTGCATGTTGCAAAGCCTGCCGCTGAGATGGCAAACAAACCTGCGCGGAGGCCCCATGCCTGTGAATCATGGAATCGAGGGCAAGTCTTCCGCCATAGCCGCCGTATCGTTGCCATGCGCCCACTCCTTTTATTATCCTGCCTGGCCGTCAATCTGTCTCTGCTGGCGGCGGAACCACCGAAGCTCGATTTCGGCACGGTCCGCGAAGAGCATCTCATGATTCCGATGCGTGATGGCAAGCGTTTGTCAGCCTATGTTTTCTTTCCGCCAGGCAACCAAAAATGGCCGGCAATCTTCGAGCAGCGCTATGCCGACATTTCGAGCGCCGGATCGCGCAAGGCTGCGGCGAAGTTTGCCGAGAGCGGTTTCGTCGTCGCGCTGGTGAACTACCGCGGCACGCATGAAAGCGAAGGTGTTTATCGCGGTTACCGCGGCCTGCAATGGGGGCCGTTGCGTGATGGTTATGACGTGTGCGAATGGCTCGCCGCACAACCCTGGTGCACTGGAAAGATCGGAACTTATGGCGGATCGCAGGCCGGCTATGCGCAGAACTATCTCGCGGTGACCCAGCCCCCGCATCTGGTGGCCCAATACATGACCGACACCGGCCTGAGCCTGTATCACGAAGGCTACCGCATCGGCGGTGCGACCAAGCCGCAGCGGTTCATCAAGGGCGGCTCCGTCGCCCGTGATCCGGCGGACAATGAAGCGATGCTGCGCGAGTGGGACCAGCATCCCGACTATGACGACTACTGGCGCGATGAAGATGCCTCACTGCACTTCGACAAGATGAACCTGCCCTGCTTCACCATCGGCAGCTGGTTTGACTTCATGTGCCAGGGCAGCGTGGCCAGCTTCATCGGAAGACAGCACCACGGCGGTGACAACTCGCGAGGAAAACAGCAATTGATCATCGGCCCCTGGCTGCACGGCGGCTATCCAAAGTCTAACAAAATCGGTGAACTCGTGTTTCCTGAGAATGCGTTTTTTGACGTGTATCCGCACATGACGAAGTGGTTCAACCACTACCTCAAAGGCGAGGACAACGGCGTCGAAAAAGATGCGACCGTGCGCTACTACGTGATGGGCGCGACCGGTGAGGCCGGAGCACCGGGCAACATCTGGCGCGAGGCCAAGGATTTCCCGCCAGCCAGCACGGCGGCGAACTGGTTTCTGCAGTCCGATGGCAAGCTGGCCGCGAACAAACCGTCAGAGCCAAAGGCGAGCACTTCATATGCCAGCGATCCGGCGCATCCGATGATCATCAACGCCGTTGGTTTCCCGGGTGCCAAGGATGCGCGCGGTTTCGAGGAGCAGGCGGAGGTTCGCACCTGGACAAGCGATGTGCTCACCCAACCGCTTGAAGTCACCGGCCGGATCAAGGCCGAGGTCTTTGTGTCATCGACCGCCAGGGACACCGACTTCATCCTGCGCGTGACGGATGTCTATCCCGACGGACGCTCAATCCTGCTGGTGGATTACCCGCTGCGCGCGCGCTATCACGAAGGCTTTGATCATCAGAAACTGCTGGTCCCTGGCCAGGTGACCAAACTCGCGTGGGATATCGGCTGGATCAGCAACATCTTCAACAAGGGACACCGGGTGCGCATCACCATCGCCAGCACCGGCGCGCCGTTTTATGAACCCAACACGCAGACCGGAGGACCCATCACCCACTTCGTCACCGAGACTGGCGTGGCGGCGATCAACACGATCTGGCACGATGCGAAGCATGCCTCGCGCGTGATCCTGCCGACGGTGAAATGACCGGTTCGGTCAGCCCATGACCTGCCGGAAACCGGCAGGCCAACCCTGAGCGCATTTATTGCAGTCTAACGAACAAGATTGGCCCAAGCCATGCCCGAGTCCGGCCCGTTGTATTGCCACCGGGTCCCTTGCCCAGCCATCGGGCAAGAGGCGCGTTCATCACTCCAACCAACCCAATACCGACTCCATGAAACTGCTCCTCTCCATCCTCACCCTCTCCGCCGCCATCACCTGCGCTGCTGGCGAGCCCGTGAACAAATGCTGCCCGGTGACCGGCAAGCCGATCATCCCAAACTGCAAGACCACCTATGAAGGCAAGGAAGTGGGCTTCTGCAGCGGCAAGTGCTTCAAGGCATTCAAGGCTGATCCAAAGAAGTACGCGGACAAGATCAAATAAGCAGAATCCGTCCTTCAAGACGCGTCCATGCCAATGCACGGCGGCCGGGAAACCAGCCGCCGTTTTTTTGTGATCAGGCACTCAACCTCACGGGTGCAGCTCTGGCCGGTGATGCGGAATGCATGGGATGTGTGAGCGGAGCACCTGGTTCCGTATGCTCTGACTTCATCATGAAAACATTTGCCCGTCTCAGCATCATTCTCCTGCTCGTCAACCTGTCCCAAACCCGGGCGGAGATTCACACAGGCAGCTACAACATGGCTGAGGTGAAGGATGACTCCACTCTCGAAACGCGGGTAGTCGAAGACTGGAAGCCGATGGCAAAGGATCCGTCCATCCGGCAGAAATTGGTCGAAATCACCCTTTGCGAATGGTGGCCCGGGCAGAAGGTGCGACTGCCCGTCACATTCAACGCGCCAGCAAACGGCGCCTTGTGCAGGCAGATCATCATTGGCAATGCCGGTCTGACGATGAAACCCGCCGCACCAGCGGGCGCGATGCTGCGCTTGCTCAAGGAGCACGGGGTGGGTGTCGTCCTTGTCGGCATGAGCACCATCGATGCCATGGAGCCTGCACCCAAGCTGATGCCAGGCATGAAAGAGCACATGCTGGCAACCAAGGACGCGCGCTACTCCCCCGCCTGGATCTGGGGCATGAGCGACATGCGGGCCATCACCGCAGCAATCGCTGAGAAGGACGTGTTTCAGCCAACTCATATCCTCGTCACCGGCGGATCGAAACGCGGTGTCGCCACAGCCGCCGCAGGCATCTACGATGACCGTGTCACGGCCATCCTGCCCGTGGTGGCTCCAATCATTGATTCGCCCGGCGGACCGTATGTGCACGGCATGATGCCGGAAGAGATCACCAGGATGAACGAGCAATTCATCATCGACGTGCGTGCCGGAAAAATTCCAGGCACCCCAGTCACCGCTGCCGACCCATTGATCGCGCGCGAAAAAATTCGCTCCGATGAGCGCATCGATCGGGAGGCAGCCAAAGCCGCCGGTTGGAGCGAAGAGGAGATGAAGGCAATGTGTACCGGTGCCTGGAGTGTCTGCCGCACCACGGATCACTGGTCCGCCATCAAGCAGCGTGGACTCGAAGTCTTTTACAACCAGGGCTCCAATGACAACGTCGGCCCCGGCCTGCTGAAACTTGGACAGCGTTTCCCTGACTTCCCGATCTATGTGGTGCCCGGCGGTCAGCATGGTGGTGCCAAGGAAACCGGCTTCACCAAACAGGTCGGTTCATTGCCCGAAGTGGATGAAAATTTGTTCGCCTTCGCCATGCACCACTTTTTCAAGGCCCGCAGCATGCCCGCCACGCCAAAGATCGTGACCCGATGGAACAATGCCACGCGCAAACTTCACGTCAGCGCGACTTTTCCCGATGGCAGTGCACCTCAGAAGAATGAACTCTGGACCGCGGCCGATCGTCATCCCGATTACTCAATGCAGATGGAGTATGATGCCTGGACGGCTGCGCCGATGGACGTCAAAAAACCATCCAGCTTTGATGCTGAAATCCGTGTGAACAAGGGAACCAGGACGCTGGACCTGGTGACCGTCCACGCCCACACCGAGAATGGCTCCACCCTCACCCTGTCCAGTCCGGCGATCCGGCTGACGCTTGAGTAATCACCATCCTCATGAAGCGCCTTGCTTCGCGGAGAATTCCCCGCCACGAATCAGGACTTCATGAAAAAAAACCGGCTCCTCGCACTCGCCATCCTGCCGCTGGTCATCTTTGGCTGGCTGCGCCTCCGGCTAGAGACGGACATCCTGGCGACACTGCCGGGCCAGATCCCTGAGGTGCGCGCGCTGAAGTTGCTGCGCGATGGTTTTGCCGGTGGCAGTGATCTGGTGATCGCCCTTGAGGCGGAAGACGATCTCGTGGCTGAAGAAGCCATGACCGCGCTGGCCGGGTGCCTGCCAAAGCGCAGCGACCTGGTGAAGGAAGTGCGCTGGGCGCAACCGATGGAACAGCAGGCGCAAACTGGCGCGGCTCTGCTGGCGTGGTCCGTGCAAAATGCCAACCCGGAAAAGCTCAAGGCGGTGCGGGCGAAGCTTGAAGGCGCAGGCGTGGAAGCGCAGTTGCAGAAATCTCTGCAAAGCGTGGCCACCTCTCTGGATGCGGAACGGGTGCAGCGTGCTTCGTATGATCCGCTCGGTCTGCTGGAGTGCCTGGACACTTCCGCGGCAAACGCGCTGGAAGGCTCCCTGTTTGGGCTTGTCTCGGAAGATGGCGCCTTTCGAGTACTGCTGGTGACACCTGCGGTGAGCGTGGGGAACTACCGCGCCGCCGAGGCCTGGCTCAAAGAGATCAAAGCGGAGGTCGGCAAATGTCTCCACCAAACGACCGCCAAAATCCGCTACACGGGCGAGCCAGCCTTTCAGGCAGAGATCGGCGCGGGCATTGAAAAAGACATGTCCAGCACCATCGGGCTCACGGAAGTGCTCATCGCGTTGCTGTTCTGGGTCATGTTTCGCAGGCTCAAACCTCTGCTGTGGATTCAGGGTCTGCTGATGCTGAGCATGGTGCTCACGCTTGGCTTCGGCGGATTGCTGGTGGGGAAGCTGTCCATCATGTCGCTCGGCTTTGCGGCCATCGTGCTAGGCATCATCGTGGACTATGCCGTGCTCATCATTCAGGAGGCGCGTCAGCATCCGCAGCTTGATGCCGGCGCATTGCGCAAACTGGCTGCACCGGGCATCATCGCCGGAGCCTGCACCACGTCCACCGTGTTCCTTTCGCTTCTCTTCAGCGGACTGCCTGGACTCGCCGAACTGGGCCTGCTGGTGGCGCTCGGCGTGCTCGTGGGGCTGGGTGTCATGCTCGCCTTTGCCCCGAATCTGGCCGCGCGCCGGCAGCCGGCAGGTTCCGAAATCCATGTCATCCAACAACCCGTGCGACATGGTGCCGCCATCTTCGGAACCATCGTTCTATTCGGCGGCATGACCGCCGTCTTTGCCATCCGTGGAATGCCAAAATTCCAAACCGGTGCCGAGGCGCTGCGCCCAACCAACAGTGAGTCGATGGACACTTTTCAGTGGGTGCAGGAGCGGCTGGGGCGCGAGCATGAAGCCGGCGTGCCCGTTCTGATCACGGGCCCGGCGGACGAACTCCGCGCCCGTGCAGAAGCGCTGGGCCGGAAGCTGGATGCCGCGGTGAAAGCCGGCACGCTCGTGCGCCACGCCCTGCCAACCATGCTCATCGCGGATTCCAAAGCGCAGACCGCCAACCGCGAAACCATTGAGTGGATCATGCGTGAGCAACCGCGTCTGGAGAAGGCGGCAGATGCCGCAGGCTTCACCGAATCGGCCACCGCCCTGCTGCGTGGCGTGACGGAGGTTTGGAAAAACGCTCTCGCCAGCTCCTGGCCTCAAAATGAAATCAGCGCCGCAGCGGCACCCATTCTCAGCCGCCTGCTCGCCACTGGCGAACGTGCCCGAAGCGCGGGAATGGCCGAAGGCGAGGGAGTCGTTCTTGCCTCCGTCAGCGTCCCCGGCAGGCCCGGCCTGCCTGACCGCGCCAGGCTCAGCGAGCTGCAGACGCTGCTCACACCCGAAACAGGCGCGTGGGTGGCCGGCTGGGAGACGCTTGGTGGAGCATTATCATCACTGGTTAGGCGTGATTTAAACAGGCAGATCATCCCCATTCTTGGCGTGCTCGCTCTGACCCTGCTCATCACTTTCCGCAATGCCCGCGATCTGCTTCTCTCGGTGCTGCTGCTCGGTGGTGGACTCGGCGCTCTGGCCGCGACGATGAGTGTGTTTGGATTGGGATGGAATCTCGCCAGCCTCGCCGCCATCCCGTTGCTGCTTGGCACCGGCATCGACTACGGCATCCATCTCCTGCTGGCATTGAAGCGCACCGGCAACGACATCCGTCAGGTGCAGGCCACGACCGGCCGTGCGGTCTTCTTCTCCGGCATGACCACGGTGATTGGTTTCTCCAGTCTCTTCTTTGCCGGGAACCGCGGCATTTCCAGCCTGGGACTTGCCTGCTGCGTCGGCACCCTCTGGATCCTGCTCATCGTGCTGTGGCTGCTTCCTCACTGGCGCTTCTGGTTGAGCCGGAATACTTCCAAGCAGAAACATTCCTGATCCGCCTCGCGATGTATCGGCTGACAGCAGGGCTTTCATGCCGACTGTAACTGCTGATGCTTCCACTCCCTGCTTCAAGCTCAACCAACCACTGGAGATCTTTTTGCGATGACTAAAGCCGCACACCGCGCAGCCCGGAAAAGGCGGCAGAGGGCCGGAGCTCCTCCGCATGCGGTGGCGCATCATCAGCGCGGCATCGGGTTGAAATTTGCCCGGCTCAAAGATTCAGGACGCGGTGCCTGGGTGGCGTTTCTGGCAGTGCTGGGTCCGGGTCTGCTGGCCGGCCTCTCGGATGATGATCCGGCAGGCATCACGACCTATTCGGTGCTGGGCACGGACTTTGGTTACTCACTGCTCTGGATCATCCCGGCCTCGACAATCCTGCTGGTGCAGTTTCACCTGATGGCCGTGCGTCTGGGCGCCGCAACCGGAAAAGGATTTGTGGGCATCATCCGGGAAAAATGGGGACGCGGCGCGGGCTACTTTGCCGTCGGCGGGCTGCTGTTTGCGAACTTCGGCACGATCTGCGCCGAATATGCCGGAATCTCGGCAGCGGGCGGACTGGTTGGCATTCCGTCATGGGTCAGTGCGCCTGTGGCAGGCGTCCTGATCTCGCTGGTGGTGGTGCTGGGTTCATTTCACCGGGTGGAGCGCGTGCTCCTCGTGATCTCGTCCACACTGGCGCTCTACATCGTCGACGGACTGCTGGCCGAACCGGAGTGGGGAGAAGTCTGGCACCGCTCGCTGATCCCGCACATGCCGACAAACGCGGCGGGCTGGGTCGCGATCGCTGCAGCTTTGGGCACGACGCTGGCCCCCTGGGGACTGGCCTTCATTCAATCCTATGCAGTGGACAAAAAAATCACGCTGGACTCGCTGCGCTGGGCGCGCGCTGACGTGATCATCGGCTCGGTGCTGACGGGTGTGATCGGCCTGGCCATTGCCGTGGCCTGCGCGGCAACGCTCAACCGCGCTGGCGTGCACATCGAGGATGCCGGCGATGCGGCAAAAGCGCTGCAACCGCTGGCGGGCCGCTTTGCGACCGTGCTCTTTGGTGCCGGACTTCTGGGTGCATCCCTGCTGGCGGCCGCCATCGTGCCGATTGCGACGGCCTACTCGATCGCCGAGGGCGTGGGGGAACCGGCATCGCTGGATCTGGACTCGCATCACTTCCAATGGTTCTACGCGGCGTTTGTCGGACTAACCATTGCTTCGGTAAGCGTGGTGTCGCTGCCCGGGCTGCCCCTGATCCCGCTGATCTACATGAGCCAGGTGGTGAATGCGGTGCTGCTGCCACTGCACGTGATCGCACTGCAACTGCTGGCGGGCAATGCCGCCATCATGGGCGCGGCCAGGTCAGGTCCATGGTCACGGCGGGCAGGCTGGGTGAGCATCGCGCTGATCCTGGCGTGCGTGGTCGCACTGGGCTGGAGTCAGGTCAAATGAACCCGACTCCTGCACCGCGCCCCGAGGGCTCGAAAGATCCGTCTGAGGGCGAAACTATGGAGCGATGAGCTTCCGCGCTTCAGCGAGAGCTTCATCGACCTTGTTCACCTCTTTGCCGCCACCTCTGGCGAAGTCAGGCTTTCCGCCACCTTTGCCACCAACGATGGGAGCGATGGTTTGAATGATCTTGCCGGCCTGCATTCTGGCCTGGTGATCTTTGGCGACCGTTGCAATGAGCGCGACGCTGCCGCCGCCCGTGGCCGCCAGCACAACGATGCCGTTGAACACACCCTTCAGGGCATCGCTCACCGCCATCGCGTAGTCTCCATCGACGTCACCAAGATTGGCGATGATCGTACTGTTGCTGGCGGTGCCGAGGAGTTCCTTGGCGCGACCGGAGGCCTCCCGTTGCTGCGCGGATTTGAGAGCTTTCTCCAGCGACTTCTGCTGGTCGAGCAGGGCCTCGATCTTTTTCTCGAGATCGGCGGTGCCTTGAGCGCTGACCTTGCCGGCGAGGAGTTTTAACAAGTCAGCATCAGCCCGGGCCGCGTTGTAGGCTTCAAGGCCGGCGATGGCTTCGATGCGGCGCACGCCGGACGCGACAGCGCCTTCAGCGACGAGGCGGAAAAGGCCGATTTCGCCAGTGCTGCGGGTGTGCGTACCGCCGCAAAGCTCCATGCTCCAGCCATCCAGTTTGTTACGCTGGCCGCCGATCTGCACGACGCGGACGAGATCGCCATACTTCTCGCCGAACAGGGCCATGATGCCGCTGTTGGCCTTGGCTTCCACAAACGGCACTTCAGTCCAGGAGACGGGATCATTGGCGACGATCCGCTCGTTCACCAGCCGCTCGATGTCGCTGAGTTGCTGCGCGGTGAGCGCAGCACTGTTGAAGTCAAAAGTGAGCTTGTCGGGCGTGACCGAGGAACCCTTCTGCGTGGCATCTTTGGAAACCACTTCATGCAGTGCCCAATGCAGGATGTGCGTGACGGTGTGATGACGCTCGATGGCGTGGCGGCGCGGAGCATCGACGACAAGTCGCACCGTGGCATCAACCGCCGGAGCTTCATCGCCTTCGAGGAAATGCAGCCAGGTGTTGCCCACCTTGGCCGTCGCGCTGATGGGGAACGTGTTAGCTCCCAAAATGAGCTGGCCGCTGTCACCGATCTGACCGCCCATCTCGGCGTAGCAGGTGGAGACATCAAGCACGACGGCGGTCTTGTCCTTCATCTCCACCACCTCAAGCACCTTCACATCCGCCTCGAGCATCTCGTAGCCAATGAACCTGGTCGGCGCCTTGGTTTCGATCTCACTGACGGAGACCACCTGTTTGTTCTTCTTGCCGGCTTCGCGGGCACGCTCCCGCTGCTCCGACATGAGTTTTTCGAATCCTGCGGTATCAACGGTTAGGCCGCGCTCGCGTGCAAGCAGCTCGGTAAGGTCGAGCGGGAAACCAAAGGTGTCGTAGAGCTGGAAGGCGAATTCGCCGCTCAACTTATAGGACCCATCCAACGAATGGGACTTGTTGCTGACCTCATCATCGAAGAGTGCGACGCCCTTATCCAGCGTCCGGTTAAACGCCTCTTCCTCGATTTTGAGCACGGCTTTCACCTGCTCCTTTTTCACGCGCAGTTCGGGGAACACATCACCCATGTGCTGGGCCAGCACATCGACAAGCTTGTAGAAGAACGGCTCTTTGAACTCGAGTGTGCGGCCATACTTCACGGCGCGGCGGAGGATGCGGCGGAGGGTGTAGTTGCGGTCGCTGTTGCCGGGCTGAATGCCGTCGGCGATGGAGAAGCTGAGGGTGCGCAGATGATCGGCGATGACGCGGAAGGCGACGTCGATCTTTTCCTGCTCGGTGACGGGGATGACGTGGCCCTGCTCGTTGGCCTTGGGCAGCGTGCTTTGGTAGTGCTTGCCGCTGAGCTTGGTCAGTTCGTCGAAGATGGGTTTGAAGACATCCGTGTCGTAGTTGCTGATCTTCGCGGTTTCGAAGTCGGAGAAGTTTTTCGTGCCCTGGATGATGCTGGTGAGGCGCTCGAAGCCCATGCCGGTATCGACATGCTGCGCGGGCAGCGGGGTGAAGGTGCCGTCGGGGTTGGCGTTGTATTGGATGAAGACGTTGTTCCAGATCTCGATGCAGCTGGCGTCGCTGCCGTTGACGAGCAAGGCTCCGGCGCGCTGGCGGTCTTCATCGAGATTCGGAGCTCCCGGGGTGAGGTCGATGTGGATCTCGGTGCAGGGACCGCAGGGACCGGTGTCACCCATCAT